>DATAZS010000302.1:0-3552 GCA_036271915.1 Polyangia bacterium | reverse complement strand
CGACGACGGGCACCGACAGCGCGCCTAACACCGGAGCTTCCGACTCACCGTTCCGCAGCCTCAAGCAATCCATCGCGGTCGCGGATGTCGGCGACACCATTCAGCTCATGGACGGCAAGTACTCGGCCCTCCCCGTCGCCTCGGGCGGATCGGCGGAGACCTGGGGCTACACGCTGCCGACCAACGTGACGATCACGGGCCAAACGACGGCCGGGACGATCCTCGACGGCGTCGGCGTGAACAGCGTCGACGGGTTCGACGTCGCCCAGACGCTCGCGATCAGCAACATGACGATCCAGGACTTCCGCTACGGGATCGACGTCGCCGCCGCCAACAGCACGTTCACGATGACCAACACGGTCCTCGGGAACAATTCGCAGCAGGGCGTCCGCGTCGAACAGGCCGCTACGGGATCGACCGTCAACATCCTGGGAGCGACCAGCCTCATCAATCAGCCCGGCCTCGTCGCCCTGTACGTCTACAACGTCCCGAACGTCACCGTGAACATCATGGACGCCACGCTCCAGGGCGGCAGCGACGTCATCCAGTACTATTACAACGTGTCCGGCTCGAAGCTGAACATCAACCACGCGACGATCAAGCAGCTCTCCACGGCCAACGCCATCAACATCGCGGCGAGCAGCAACGCGACCGGCACCGCGGTGACGCTGACCAACGCCACGATCGCGGGCTCGATCACCGACTCTGACACGAAGGGAAGCCTGACAATCACGGGCGGCACGGTCATGTCCCCCAACGACGCCATCGACTTCTCGGGCAACGCGCTCACGATGACCACGACGGCCCTCACGGTGAACAGCACCAACAACTACAACGACCTCTACATCACGTCGGGGATCGGTTCGATGATCTCGCTGTCCGGGGTCACGATCAGCGGCGGCGGACGCGGCATCTTTCAGAACGGCGCCGGCAGCGCCGTCAAGCTGCGCATGACGACGGTCCAGAACACGACCTACGACGCGTACTACCTCGTCAACGGCGACCTCGACCTGGGCACGGCAGCGGACAACGGCAACGGCAACTTCCTCGCGACGCCCGCCACCGCCGGCTACTACGCCATCAACATCTCCCGCTCGCAGGGGACGGCGACGCCGATCTCGGCGAGCGGCACGGCGTTCGGCGCAGCGGGCGCGGTTCCCAACGCGGGGGTCATCGACGCGACGGCCGCCACGGTGTCTAACCCCTACAAGTGGTACGTCTCCCTCGGCAACAAGCTGGCCTTCTTCTAGGCCGCTAGCGAATCGATCGCGTTCGCCTCACAATAAGGGGCCGAATGTCCACGTCAGACGACGCGCCGCAGTCAGCCCCGACGATGCTGGGGCCCGGCGCGTCTTCTGGCTCCGTGCCTGGGGCGGCGGTGAGCCCCAACATCATCCCCGGCGGCGATCTGCCCGCCGGGTACGTCGTCGGCGAGTACCGCGTCGACAAGGTGCTGGGCCGTGGCGGCATGGGCACGGTGTACGCGGGCGTGCAGCCCGTCATCGAGAAGCAGGTCGCGATCAAGCTGCTGAACACGCAGTTCTCGGCCGACGAGAACCTCGTGCGCCGCTTCGTCGACGAGGCGCGCGCCGTCAATCGCATCCGGCACGCCAACATCATCGACATCTTCTCGTTCGGGCAGATCGCCGACGGGCGGCAGTACTTCGTCATGGAGTACCTCGAGGGCAAGACCCTCGCGGAGCGCATGGAGAAGGGCGATCTCACGGGTGACGAGATGCCGACGTTCCTCGTGCAGATCTGCGACGCGCTCGACGCCGCGCACGGCGAGAACATCGTCCACCGCGACCTCAAGCCCGAGAACGTCTGGATCGTGACGCCCAAGCGCGGCAAGCCGTTCGTCAAGCTGCTCGACTTCGGCATCGCGAAGCTGCTGTCGTCAGGCGAGCGCTCGACGACCCAGACCGGCATGGTCATGGGCACGCCGCACTACATGTCGCCCGAGCAGTGCCACGGCAAGGCCGTCGACCACCGCACGGACATCTACGCGATGGGCGTCATGCTGTACCAGCTGTACTCGGGGCGGCTGCCGTTCTCCGGCGAGACCTTCGCCGAGATCCTCGCGAAGCAGATCATCGACACGCCCCCGCCGCCGTCGAAGTACGCGCAGATCCCCGCCGAGCTCGACAAGCTCATCATGAAGTGTCTCGCCAAGGATCCGGCGGGGCGACCGCAGTCGGCGAAGGAGCTCGGGCAGCTGCTCGGGTCGATCCTCGCAGGCGCGGCGGCGCGCGTGCAGCGCGCCGCGGGGCAACCCACGTCGGCGACGACGCTGTCGGCGAGCGCCGTCGAGGTGCGCCGCCGCGAGCACGAGACCGAGGTCGCGCCGCGCAAGACGGGCAAGCGCACGGCCGTCGTCGGCGCGTCGATCGGTGTCGCCGTCGCGCTCGCGATCGGCGCCGTCGTCGTCGCGGGACGCGGTCACGCGCCTGCGCAGCCCGTCGCCGCGGTTCAAGGTCCGCCACCCGCGCCCGTCGCGGCGCCGCCGTCTGCGCCGCCCGCGGCTGCGCCCGTCGCGCCGGTGCCCGCACCGCCCGCCGAGCTTCCCACGGCGGCCGCCGCCGAGGTCGTCGACGCCGCGAAGAAGCATCACGCCGGAAAGCCCGCGCGTCGCGAAGATCAGTCGGCGCCCACCGCGCCCAGCCACGCGCGCTCGCGCGCCTCGGATACGGGCTTGGTGACACACAACCCGTTCGAGTAGTCTGCGGGTCCGGAAACCCCGGAAGGATCCCGCATGACGTCACGTTCGCTCTTCTTCGCCCGCTTCGCCCTCGCCACCTGCGTCGCCTTCTGCGCGGCGCCCGCGATCGCCGCCGACGGGTCCCCCGCGCCAGCGGCCTCGGCGCCGTCGCCCGCCGTCAAGGCCGAGGCACGCGAGCGCTTCGACACGGGCCTGCATCTGTTCGAGAAGGGCGAGAACGCCGGCGCGCTCGCCGAGTTCAAGCGCGCGTACCAGCTGATCCCCAACCCGCTCGTGCTCTACAACATGGGGCTCGTCTACGCGGCCATGAGCCGGCCCGTCGACGCCGTCGATGCGTTGAACCAGTTCATCGGCGATCCAGGCGAGGCGAACGCCGAGCAGCGCACGCACGCCGAGCAGACGCGCGTCGAGCAGACGAAGCGCATCGCGCAGCTCGTCATCCTCACGGATCACCCGGCGACCATCGAGGTCGACGGCGTCGAGGTCGGCCGCACGCCGCTCGCCAAGCCCATCCGCGTCGCGAGCGGCTCGCACGTCGTCGCCGTCGAGGCGCCGGGTTTCCTCGGCTCGCGCCGCGAGGTGACGCTCGCGGGCCAGATCACCGAGACGATCGCCATGGGCATGGAGTCCATGGACACGCGCATGGCCCAGCTCGTCGTCACGGCGACGGTGCCAGGCGCCGAGGTCGTCGTCAACGGCAAGCGCGTGGGCGCGACGCCGCTTCCCGCGAGCGTCGCCGTGCCGCCGGGCAAGGTCACCGTCGAGCTGCAGCGCGCGGGTTACCTCACGGCGTCGCAGACGATCTCGCTCGACGAGGGCGCGCGCGGCGAGCT
>DATAZS010000301.1:0-4934 GCA_036271915.1 Polyangia bacterium | reverse complement strand
CCCGAGCCGCCCAAGATCGACGGCAAGCTCGACGATCTGTGGTGGCAGCGCGCCGTCCCGTCGAACGCGTTCACGCAGCACTTCCCCGACGAGGGCGCGCCGCCCACCGAGCGCACGACGGTGCGCGTGCTCTACGACGACGACGCGCTTTACGTCGGCATCGACTGCGAGCAGATCCATTCGCCCGTCGTGAAGCGCCTCATGCGCCGCGACACGCAGCAGCCGTCGGACGGCGTGTGGCTCGACATCGACAGCCGTCGCGACGGCATCTCGGCCTTCCACTTCTCGGTCAACGCGGCCGGCGTGCTCGGCGACGCCATCCACTTCAACGATCGCGACTTTTCGTCCGACTGGGACGCCGTGTGGGAGGGCAAGGTCGTGGACACGCCGCGCGGCTACTCGGTCGAGATCCGCATCCCGCTCTACGTGCTGCGCTTCGACGCGCTCCCCGTGCAGGACTGGGGCTTCGAGGTGCGTCGCTTCATCGAGGCCCGCCAGGAGACCGACGACTGGGCCTTCTTCCCGCGCAGCGCCGGCAGCTACATCTCCATGCTCGGCCGCCTCGACGACCTCGCGGACCTGAAGCCGCGACGTGCGTGGCAGCTGCAGCCGTTCGTGTTCGGGCGCGAACGCCACCGCGCCGCCGACGCCGCCGCGGAACAGGGCACGCTCGCCCACGGGTGGGACACCTCGCTGTCGGGGGGCCTCGACGCCAAGATCGGCGTCACGAACGAGCTCGTGCTCGACCTCGCGCTCTTGCCCGACTTCGGTCAGGTCGAGGCCGACACCGTCGTGCTCAACCTCTCGACGTACGAGACGTTCTTCCCGGAGAAGCGGCCGTTCTTCCTCGAGGGCATCGACACGTTCTCGACGCTGCGCACGCTCCTCTACACGCGGCGCATCGGGCACGCGCCCCCTTCGCCCACGCTCGGGGCGAACGAGACGCTCTACGACCTGCCCGAGCCGTCTCCCATCTACGGCGCCGCGAAGCTCGTCGGCACGGTCGGCGGCCGCACGACGCTCGGCGTGCTGTCGGCGGTCACGGGCCAGAATGACGTGGCCGTCGTCACGAAGACGGGCACGGTCGCGCGCACCGTCGAGCCGCTGTCGGCGTACAACGTGCTGCGATGGAAGCGCGCGCTCGGCGCCGACTCGAGCGTCGGCGTGCTCGCGACGGCGACGAACCGCTTCGAGCCCCTCCGCGGGCCGACGGTCCCGTGCCCGGTGTCGCAGGCGGCGCCCGGGCCTGACGGCCGCTGCACGAATGACGCCTACGCTCTCAGCGTCGACGGACGCTGGCGCTCGCACGGCGGCGACTACGCCGTGAGCGCGCAGGCTCTCACGACGGAGCTCGCCCGCGGCCCCTCGCGCGCCGAGAGCGACGGCATCAACGCACAGCCCGGCACGCTGGCGGGCGGCGCCTCGCTCAACGTCGACAAGGTGGGCGGCAAGCACTGGGTGTGGAACCTCGATCAGCAGATCTCTGGGCGGCAGCTCGAGTACAACGACCTCGGTTACCTGGATCGCAAGGACGACTACCTCGTGGGCGCTCAGCTGACGTACCGCACGATTCAGCCGTGGTGGAAGACCGTCGAGACGCACACGACGCTGCAGGCGGACTGGCGCCGCACGCTCGACGGCATCGTCCTCGCGAACGGCGCCGAGCTCGGCGAGTGGTGGCAGCTCACGAACTTCTGGAGCGTCTACGTGCAGGCCGACCTCCGCGGCCGCTGGCACGATGATCGCGAGATGGGCGACGGCGCGGCGCTCGAGCGCGCGGCGCGCGTGGGCGGCGAGGCCGCGATCGCGAGCGATCCGCGGCGCCGCCTGCAGTGGTCGATCTACGGACAGGCGCTGCGCGTCGGCGACGGCGGCGCGCATTTCGAGAGCCACGCCGAGCTCATGCTGCGCCTGTTGCCTCAGCTCGAGCTCGACCTGCAGCCAACGGCGACGTACGACGAGGGCGAGCCGCGCTACGTCGCTGTCGAGTCGACGGTTTCGCTGACGGCGCCCGCGCTCACGGTCAAGCAGTACCTGCTGGGCGCCCAGGAGGCGCGCAGCGCGGGCGCGACGCTGCGGGCGTCGTACACCTTCACCCCTGACCTGTCGTTGCAGGTGTACGCGCAGCCGTTCCTCGCGCGGGTGCACTACGCGCGCTTCTACGTCACCCCGTTCGTGCGCTCCCGCGACCAGATCGACCTCGCATCGCTCAGACCGGCGGCGGCGACGCCGTCCTATGACACGTTGACGTCCACGTTGAACGTCAACGTCGTGCTGCGCTGGGAGTACCGCCTCGGCTCGACGGCTTACCTCGTCTACACGCGCGCACAGACGCCCGCGCTCGTGCCGGGCGCCGGCGGCGCGACCAGCCTCGACGTCCACCCCATCGTCAACGGCAGAGCGGCCATAGATGTCCTGATGGTCAAGCTGGCCTACTGGTTCGGCTGAGCGGCGGTTTGGTCGTGCGCGCACACCGAAAGCGCCTCACGCCCCGCGCGCTGACGTGACTCGACCGCGCCGCGCGCGGAGTTGCCGGACGCCGCGCTTGGCATCGCGGCTGCAATGACCAGGGAACGTCAGTCGGTTCGAACGAACGCCACAACCCGCACGGAGGATCCCCATGATTCGCAACACGATGCTCGGTCTCTCGCTCCTGGCCCTCACGGGCGCGTCTGCCTTCGCCGCCCCGGCGGTTCACCACACGTCGACGCGCATGGTCGCCGAGGGCGATGCCCCCCCCGCGGCCGACGCGAAGCCGGCCAAGAAGGAGAAGAAGGCCAAGAAGGCCAAGGCCGACAAGAAGACGGACGCGCCGGCGCCCGAGGCCAAGTAACACCACCCAAGTCTGGACGGCGAGGCCGGCGCACCGAGAGGTGCCGCCGGCCTTAGTCGTTTCACGCCCTCACATCGCGCGCGCGCCGGGCCTTCCAGACGTGCCAGCCCTTCGCGGCGAGGATCGCGGACGCGAGCACCCACGTGATCCAGATGAGCGACGTCCAGTGCAGGAACGTGATGTGGCGCGAGGACGTGGGCGTCAGCAGCGTGGGCAAGGCGTCGCGGCGATAAAGTGAGATGACGTCCATGAGCACGGCGACGGTGCTGTGCACGAGGAAGCCCGCGTAGATGCTGCGCGTGCGCATCGACAGCGAGCCGAGGATGACGCCGGCGACCATGGCGCCGCAGGCCTCGAAGTACGGCTTGCCGAAGTGGATCATGCAGTAGGGCACGACCATCGACCAGATGGCGCCCACGCCGAACACGCGCGTCGCGCGGATCCACCAGCCGCGGAAGAAGATCTCGAGCGTGATGAACTGCGCGAGGTACAGCAGCTCCCACACGACGTAGTCGAGCCACGAGCGGCCCGCCTGCTTGTACAGCGGGTAGTAGTTGATGAAGTCGCCCTGGCGGCTCACGGCCAGCAGGATGGGCACCATGAAGAACACGCACAGCGCGTAGATCCACGCGTGCTCGCGAAAGCCCGCGGGGCGCAGGCCGAAGTCGAGCAGGCTGTCGCGCCGGAACAGCAGCGGCCACACGGCGAGCGGCAGCAGGTAGCCGCCCACGCGCGTGAAGGCCCACCACGCGCGCAGGTAGAGCTCGTCGTAGAGGCTCAGATCGACGAGGCCGCCCGGGTGCGCGTGCTCGACGCGCTCGAGCCAGGGGCGAATCATGTCCGTGTAGGTGTCGCCGCGGCCGTAGTACTCCTGCAGGATGAGCACGAGCGCGCCCAGCGTGAGCGCCGCGAGCGGGCGATAGTCCATCTCGCCGCGCTCGTGCAGCGCGCGGCGATAGACGAAGGCCTCCTCGTCGAGGGCCCGCCACGTGCGCCGGAAGAACGCCCACACGAGGGGCGCCACGGCGATGAGCAGCGGGATTGGGACCGCCCATTTGATCTGGGGCTGCTCGAGCCACTGCATCGAATCGCCCGATACTATATCTTTGCGACCGTGAGCGACGACACCCCCCAGCATCAGACGTCGAAATTCGGCCATTTCATCCAGACGTACTCGAGCTTCCTGTCGAGCTTCGTCATCGGCGTCGCGGGCCTCGTCGCGACCTCCGTGTGGCAGTACCGTCAATCGAAGAACGCCGAGCAGCAGGCGATCTCCGATCAGGCGATCGCGAAGACGAAGGCCGACAACGATTGGCGCATCACGCGCGCCGACATCTTGTCGAAGAACCTCGACGTGCTCTCGAAGCAGGGGCCGGGCACGGCCGATCAGCGCTTCGGCGTGCTGCTGTCGCTCACGCGCGGCGCCATCATCGATCCCGAGCTCGCCGTGTCGTACGCGCTCGAGCTCGGTAAGGACAACGCGAGCTACATGCGCTCGGTGCTCGAGAGCACGGCCAACAAGAACTACGAGCAGCTCGCGCAGAGCTTCAAGATGACGTGCATGCAGCGCTACGGCGTCGAGAAGGCCGCCGATATCTGCAAGGACGACGCGCTTTCGGAGCGCTCGGACGCGATCGCGCAGGTCGTCCAGGACGAGCTCGCGGCGGCCGCGGCGACGGGCACCCTCAGCTCGGGGCCGCTCACGTTGCTGCGCGACGAGCGCGAGGTGCAGGACGTCGCGGGCCGGCTGTCGTGGCTGTTCGAGCCGTACCTGCAAGATCTCTACGAGCGGCGCCAGTGGAAAGAGATCGAGCACTTCGAGTCGTCGTCGACGGGCGCGCGCCTCGTGGCGGCGCTCGTGCTCGCGACGGCGCGCACGGGCGAGCTGGTCTCGCCGACGGAGTCCGCGTCGCTCGACGCGTTCCACGCCGCGCGCCGCAAGTGGCTCACGGAGTACGTGTTCGGCGCCACGTGCGATCCCGAGTGCCGCGGCAAGCTCGTCGACTTCATGCTGAGCTCGTTCGGCGAGTCGCAGGGCGACTACGACGATTCGCTGAAGAAGCTGCTGCGCCAGACGCACGCCGAGGCGGGCGGCACGGTC
>DATAZS010000300.1:0-2280 GCA_036271915.1 Polyangia bacterium | reverse complement strand
CATCGACCCCGAACGGCTCACGGGCGACCGCGAGCTCGCGCGCGTGCTCGAGGACGCCATCGATCGACTGCCCGACATCTACCGCGCCGTCATCTTGCTCCGGCAGATCGAGGGGCTGGGGGTCGCCGACACGGCGGCCGTGCTCGAGGTCGCCGAGGAGGTCGTCAAGACGCGCCTGCACCGCGCGCGCGGCCTGCTGCGCGACGCGCTCGAGGCGCGCATCGGCACGACGCTCGCCGAGGCGTACGCGTTCGGCGCCGAGCGCTGCGATCGCGTCGTCGCCGCCGTCCTCGCCCGCGTCGCGCGTCGGTAGGCGGACCCCGCACGACCAAACAAATGTGTGGCGACCGCCGTCACCTTTCGGCGCGCGGGATCTCCGTCGTGCGGCGCGCTCGTGCGCCCTTTTGGAGAGACCCCATGTCGACACCTCGATCGCTCCGTCCGCTGTTGCTCGCTTCACTCATGATGGGCGGCGCCGGCTGCGCCACGACCTCACCCGCGCCCGCCGCCACGCCCGCGCCCACATCCTTCGCCGATCAGGTCGCCCTCGGCGCGACGCTCTACTCGCAAAACTGCGCGAGCTGCCACGGCGCCGCCGGCCAGGGCGACAAAGCGCCGCGCGTCGTCGGGCTCAAGGACGGCGCGCTGCCGCTCGATCCGCCCGCCGATCGCAAGTATCGCAAGGCCCAGTTCGTGACCGTCGCCGACGTCGCGACGTTCACGGTCGCGAACATGCCCCCGAACAAAGGCGGCTCGCTCACGGGCGATCAGTACTGGGCGATCCTCGCTTTTGATCTGCACGCGAACGGCATCGACCTGCCCGCCGTGCTCACGCCGGCCGTCGCGGCGACGCTCACGATCCCGCGCTGACCGCCAGCGTTCAGTCGCAGCCGACGCGCGCGCTGCTGACGCGGATGTCGTCCACCCAGACGTCGCTCAGCAGCGGCGTCTGGTGATACTGCAGCACGCCGATCGACATCAGCGAGAAGGTCGGCGGGGGGCGATCGGAGAAGTTGCTCACCTGCTCGGGCAGCTCCTTGCCGTCGACCCAGACGCGCCGGTGCGTCGTCGTCGTGTCGCCGCCCTGCATGAGCTCGAGGCAGATCCACTGCTGCGGGACCATCATCGTCGACGAGTCGGGGCCGAACTCGGTGAACGTGGGGCCGTGCTGGTGAACGTCGGGGCCGTCGCCGTAATACTCCGAGTAGCCGAGGTATTGCTTGTTCCCCGCCGATCCCAAGCCCGCCTCGACGAAGCCCAGCGTGTTGTTTCCCGTCGCGAGCAGGTACGCCTCGTGGAAGCCGCCCATCATGTCGGCGGGCAGGTCGGGGCTGAAATAGAAGTAGGCGCGCGTATAGAACGTGTTGTTCATCGCGGGGAACGTCACGGCGTCCGTGATCTGGGCCGTGCCCTGCCCGCCCGCGACCATCTTGACGTGCAGCGCGTGCGCGCCGCCGTGGACGTGCATCCCATCGACGGTGAGCGACGTCCCCGTCGTCGTGTGCATGCCCCAGATCTTGGGATCGATGGCGCCGCTCTCGAAGTCTTCGCAGAGCTCGGTGCCCGACGTCGTGCACGGCTTCGCCGCGTCAGGCGCCGCCTCCGTCGGCGCGTCGACGGCCGCCTCGCGGCCTGCGTCGACGCCGCCCGCCGTGCCCGCGTCCCCGCTGCCCGCCGTGGGCGCGGCCGCGTCGACGCCAGCTGTGCCTTGCCCGGCCGCCCCCTGTCCCGCGGTGCTCCCAGCGCCCGCGTCACCGGCGCCTGCCTGCGCGCTGCCTCCACCGGCGCCGGCCGTCCCCGTCACGGGATGCGCTCCGCTCGACGAGCACCCTCCCACGACCATCAGAGCTGACAGGACGAGCCAGGACGTCGATCGGAGGTCACGCATGTTCTCCGATCAGACGCCCGTGGCCACGCCATCAGGCGCGAAATGCGCCGCGCCAAACACGTCGCTAGATCGCGTCGTTGCCCTTCTCGCCCGTGCGGATGCGGACCGCCTCTTCGACGTTCGACACGAAGATCTTGCCGTCACCGATCTTGCCGGTCTTCGCCGACGCGCTGATGGCTGCGACGACGTCGCTCGCGAGCGTGTCGGGGACCACGACCTCGATGCGAATCTTCGGCACGAAGTCGACGACGTACGCGGAGCCACGATAGACCTCCGACTTGCCGCCCGTGCGTCCGAATCCCTTGACCTCGTACACCGTCATGCCCGAGACGCCGGCCTCACGCAGGCGATCACGGACCTCGTCGAGCTTGAACGGCTTGATGACTGCTTCG
>DATAZS010000299.1:0-7329 GCA_036271915.1 Polyangia bacterium | reverse complement strand
AGGAAGCCGATGCCGAGCTGCAGCGGCGAGGGCCACACGGGCGCGCCCGGCGCGCGCGCGCGCCGCGCCTCGCGCGCCCACACGACGACGAAGACCACGCCCACGACGCCCAGCAACGCGAACAGGATGGCCTTGGCCGAGATCTGCATACGCACCGGCGACTGTAGTGGCAAATGCCGCCATTCGCGCGTTTGTTTGCGCCTTGACGGCGCGCGCGCGAGTCGTCAGCGTCGGTCCGTGGGGATGGCTGAGCTCCTGCGCCGCAAGCGCGTCGACGCCGCCGTCGCCCAGGTCGACGAAGCCGGCGACGCGCGCGGGCTGCGCCGCTCGCTGGGCGCGTTCGACCTCACGCTCATGGGCGTGGGCGCCGTCGTGGGCGCGGGCATCTTCTCGAGCGTCGGCGAGATGGCGGCCGGGAGCGCGCAGCATCCGGGCGCGGGGCCCGCGCTCGTGCTGTCTTACCTCATCACGGCCCTCGCGTGCGGCCTGTGCGCGCTGTGCTACGCGGAGATCGCCGCCATGGTGCCGCTCGCGGGCAGCGCGTACACGTACGCCTACGTCGCGCTCGGCGAGATCTTCGCGTGGATCATCGGCTGGGACCTCATCATCGAGTACGCCGTCGGCAACATCTACGTCGCGCAGAGCTGGGCCGACTATCTGCGCTCGTTCCTCATGGGCGCCTTCGGCGTGGATTTTCCCGCGTGGATGGCCACCGATCTACAGACTGTCGCGCGTGATCCCGCGCTGCGCGCCGTCGCGCCCGTGCTGCACACGCCGTTCGGCGCGGTCGTCGTCGGGTTCAACTTGCCGGCGCTGCTGGTCGTGACAGCGTTGACGCTCGTGCTCGTGCGCGGCGTGCGCGAGAGCGCGCGCCTCAACGCCGGCATGGTGCTGCTCAAGCTCGTGCTCGTGCTCGGCTTCGTGAGCGTGGGCGCGGCCTACGTGCAGCCCGCGCACTGGCACCCGTTCGCGCCGCACGGATTTCGCGGCGTGTGGACGGGCGCGTCACTCGCTTTCTTTTCCTACATCGGCTTCGACGCGGTCTCGACGCTCGCCGAGGAGACGCGCCGGCCGCAGCGCGATCTGCCGCGCGGCATGCTGTGGTCGCTCGGCATCTGCACGGTGCTTTATGTCGCCGTGAGCGCCGTCATGACGGGGCTCGTGCCGTCGGCTGAGCTCGCGACGGGCGATCCGCTCGCGCAGGCGCTGCGCGTCGCGGGCCTCGATCACCTCGCGACGCTCATGTCGCTCGGCGCCGTCGTCGCGGTGACGGCCGTCCTGCTCGTCTTCCAGCTCGGTCAGCCGCGCATCCTCTACGCCATGGCGCGCGACGGTTTGCTGCCGCCCGCGTTTGGTCGGCTGCACGGCCGCTTTCGCACGCCCGCGCTCGGAACGATCCTCACGGGGATCTTCGTGGGCGTCATGCCGACGTTCATCACGCAGGATCAAGCGCTCGAGCTGACGAACATCGGCACGCTGTTCGCGTTCCTGCTCGTCGCGGTCGGCGTCATCGCGCTGCGCGTGCGCGAGCCCGAGCGCGCGCGCCCGTTCCGCTGCCCCGGTTATCCCGTGACGCCGATCCTCGCCGCCGTCGCCTGCCTCGCGCTCATCGCGGGCCTGCCCGCGACGAACTGGTGGCGCTTCGCGATCTGGCTCGCCGTCGGCCTCGCGATCTATTTTTCGTACGGCGCCCGGCGCAGCAAGCTCGCGCCCTGACGACCTCAGGCGCGGCGGAGCTTGCCGACCGCCTTCGAGCGTCGCTCGAAGGGCGCCTCGACCCACCGGTAGAACGGGTAGCAGACGGCCACCGTGAAGGCGCACGCCAGGGGCGCCGCGACGGTGACCGCGGGTAGATGGAAACGCTGCATGATCCCGGCCACCGTCATGAGGACGATCTCGTGGAGCAGGTACACGCTGTACGAGCGACGGCCGAGGCCGCGGAGCCGTTCGGCGACGAACGCCAACGCGACGTCGGCGCGCGCGCGCCAGGGCGCAGCCTGTGCCGTGCGCGTCGGCGTCGACGCCGGGAGCAGCGTCGCCGCGAGCACGAAGAACCACGCCGTACTGTAGCTCGGATCCTCGATGAGCCACTTCACCTGCACGCGCGCGAGCGACGCCGCTCCGATGAGGATGAACCCGAGCCCGAAGACCACGACGATCGCGGGCCGCGCGCGCGTGAGCCGGCTTGGCAGGAAGGGCAGCAGCTCGGCCAAGGTCAGGCGGCGCGCGAGGGCGTGAGCGAGCAGCGCGCCCAGCGCCCACTCGTAGTACCGCGGCAGCGAGAAGCAGAAGACCCACACGAGAAAAGGTCCATCGAAGAAGGTGGCCGGCGCGGGGTTGGCGAGGACGAACGTGAGTCGCCAGACCATCGACAAAACGAACAGCGCGGGGACGAGGCGCGTGATGGGCACGCGTCGCCCGATGGCCACGAACACGAGCGGATATAGGAGATAGAATTGTTCCTCGGTCGCGATCGACCACAGCACGCGGATGATGCTCATGCTCGTGAACTTCGAGAACGTGTGCAGCATGAACACGTGCAAGAGCAGATCATGCGCGTCGGGGAAGCCCGTCACGGGCGGGTTGCTCGGATAGGTGGCGGCGTAGAGCAGCGGCGCGACGAACGCGCCCAGGGCGAGCGCTACCCAATAAACCGGGTAGATGCGGAAGAACCGCCGCTGGAAAAACGTCTTGAGCGCGAATGGCGCCGCGGGATTCTTGGCCACCTGTCGCGCGAAGCGCATGTGGATGCAGAGGCCGGAGATCACGAAGAACAAGTTCACGCCGACGCGCCCCATGTGGAACGGCAGCAGCATGAAGCGGAGCACGCGCGAGCCGTCGCCGATGTGCGCGGCGCCTGCGGCGTCGCGCACGAGCCCCCAGCCCTGCGGGATGATGACGAGCGTGTCGAGGTGATAGAGGACGACGAGCAGGATGGCGATGCCGCGCATCAGGTCGATGTTCGGCAGCCGGAGGCTCCCGTCACGCTCGCGCGACGAGGGAGCTGGATCTTCTTGAGGACGGGACACGGGCCGCGACCATAGTCGCGAAGGCTCGGCGACTCAATTCCGGACGCGCGGACGGCCCGAGCTACGGTCCGGCGCCGTCCGACTTTTTCGTCGACCCCTGCTTGCCGGCGCGCGGGTTGCTCGCGTCGTGCGACGACTGGCGCTGCTTCTTGTCGGCCTCGGCCGCCTTCTTCTTCTCGGCGGCGACCTCCTTGTCGAACTCTTTTTGCCGCTTCACCTCGCAGCCTTTGGGCTCGCAGTCGCCGGGACAGGCGCACTTGCCCGCCTTCCCCTTGCCGCAGAAGCACGCGCCGGCCGTGTCCTTGTAACAGCCGCAGGCGTTGACCTCGTGGGCGGGCGCGTCCGCCTTTTTGTCGCCGTCCTTTGCGTGCGCGCCGCCGCCGACGCCCATCACCGCGAACACCAACCAGACTCGGAAGGAATGACGCATGGTCGCCTCCTTTGCGATTCGGGCCCACGAAGATTGTCTCACAGGTCAAAATAGGCGCCATGGCGCGCGGACGGCGGACGGATCTCGACGACTCCCCGCGCGGGCGTCGGCCCATCGGGCGCGTGTTCGCGTTTCGCGCCGAGCCCGCGATGGTGCAGGCGCTCAACGCCATGCCGAACGCGTCCGACTTCATCCGCAAGGCCATCACGCGCAGCCTCGAGGAGCCGTGCCCCGTCTGCATCGGCACGGGCGTCGTCGCGACGGGCTTCCGCAGCCAGCTCGAGCGCCTCGAGGGTCACCTCGTCTTGCGCCGCTGCAGCTGCTGCGCGACGGAGTACCCGGGCTTCTGCGCCGACGTCACGGCGCGCCTCAAGGGCGCCGATCGCCTGCGCTGGGAGCTCGAGGTCAAGCGCGGCGAGTTCCTGTGCGCGCCGTGCCTCGAGCGCGCGCCGCCGTGCGACACCTGCGCGCGGCCCATGGAGCGCCACGCGCCCGAGAGCTTCGTCGCGCACTTCCGCGTGCAGCGCGTCGGCCGCGCGCTGCTCATCGACCCCGTGCTCGTCGACGACGGCGACTCGTCGCGTCCGGGCGCGCGCCGGCGTCGAACGCGCTGACGCGGCTGGCGCGCCGAGGCTGGGCGCACCGCCGCCTCGCCGCTATAGTGCGCCGATGCCTTCGTTGGACCTCGACCACTATCCGCTCGAAAAGCTCGCCAATCAGGTCGGCACGCCGTTCTACCTGACCGACGGCGGCGAGGTGCGGCGCCGCCTCGCGCGCCTCACGGCGCTCACCGAGGGCCCCGCGCTGCAGGCGCGCTACGCGATGAAGGCGAACTCGGGGTGGAAGGTGCTCGAGACGGTGCGGGCCGCGGGCCTGTGGATCGACGCCGTGAGCGGCAACGAGGTGCTGCGCGCGCGACGCGCCGGCTTCCCCATGGGCGCGACGCCGCCCGCCGTCATGCTGACCGTCGACGTGCTGCGCGACAACGCGCTCACGACGGTGCTGGAGCACGGCGTGCTGCCGAACGTCGGCTCCCCCGGAATGATCGACGAGCTGCGCGGCGCGGGCTATCGCGGGCCCATCGCGCTGCGCGTGAACCCGGGCTTCGGCCACGGCCACGTGCAGTCGTGCGACACGGGGGGCCCCTCGTCGAAGCACGGCGTGTGGCACGAGGCGCTCGGCGACCTGCGCGCGCGCGCCGCGGCGGCGAAATTGCCCATCACGTCGTTGCACGCGCACATCGGCACGGGCCCACAGGTGCGCGAGTTCGACGAGAACATGCGCAAGCTCGTCGACGTCTACGCCGAGCTGCTGCCGCAGTTCCCCGACGTCGAGGCCGTGAACCTGGGCGGCGGTCTGCCGCACCCGTACCGTCCGGGCGCGCAGGAGTACGACCTGGCCTGGTATCGGCCCGTGCTCGTCGACGCGGCGGCGCGGCTCGCCAAGATCGCGGGCCGGCCCGTGCGCGTCGAGATCGAGCCGGGGCGCTACCCCGTCGCGGGGGCGGGGCTGCTCGTCGCGCGCGTCAAGGACATCAAGAAGACCAACGCCAACGCGAAAGGCCCGGGCCACGAGTTCCTCATGGTCGACGCCGGCTTCAACGATCTGATCCGCCCCGCGATGTACGGCTCGTATCATCACATTTCGATCGTGGGGCAAAGGGGCGTCGCGACGCGCGCGCCCGAGCCGTTCGTGGTGGCAGGCCCGCTGTGCGAGAGCGGCGACGTCTTCACGCGCGACGACCACGAGCTGCTCGACCCGCGCCAGCTCCCGCGCCCCGACGTCGGTGACCTGCTCGTGCTGCACGACGCGGGCGCGTACGGCGCGGCCATGAGCTCGAACTACGTGTCGATCGGGCGGGCCGCGCAGGTCTGGTGGGACGACGGCAAGGCGACGCTCGTCTCGCGCCGCGAGACGCTCGACGACGTCGTGCGCGCCGAGTGCGACGAACCGATCGGCTGACGCCTCGGCGAAAGCTGACCGACTTTCGGCGCTCCGTCGCACTTCCCTGACGTGGCCCTCGTCGTGAGGGCGCGCAGAGAAGGAGCGCACCATGAGCGTCTCGATCGGTCGCCGCCCGTCGCGCGGTTGGACCCTCGTCCGTTGGCCCGTGCTCGGAGGCATCGTGGTCGCGGCGTGGGCGTGCACGCAGCACAGCATCGCCGCGCCCACGCCCGACGTCGTGGAGTCCGACAAGCACCAGTTCCTGCAGGCCGTGAACCACAAGCTCGACCTGCTGTTCATGATCGACAACTCGTCGTCGATGTCGTCGCTGCAGGACCGGCTCTCGAAGAACCTGCCCGTGCTCGTGCAGGGCCTCGCGACGTTGCCGACGGGCCTGCCCGACATCCACATCGCCGTCGTGTCGTCGTCGTCGCAGCCGGGCATGACGACGGACATCGGCGGGTGCAAGTCCGCCGACGTCCAGAATGGCGTCTTTCAACACACCTTCAACCCAACCTCGATCCCTGGCCACCCTGAGTGCGACGGCCTCACGCTGAACGGAACGTTCATCAGCGCCGAGGCGGGCGCGGCGCCCAACTTCACGGGCAAGATCGAGGACGTGTTCGGGTGCATCGCGCTCCTCGGCCAGAACGGCTGCGGCTTCGAGCATCAGTTCGGCTCGATCGAGCGCGCGCTCGATCCGGCGCAACCCATCGCGGCCAACGCCGGGTTCTTGCGCGACGACGCCTACCTGGGCGTCGTCTTGCTGACGAACGAGGACGACTGCTCGGCGCCCGCGACGACGTCGCTATTCGACGACGGGCTCGGGACGAGCGCCGATCCGCTCGGTCGCCTCGCCTCGTACCGCTGCACGGAGTTCGGGATCCTGTGCGGCGGAAAGCGGCCGCCGCACACGCTGCCCGCTGCGACGACCGAGCAGGAGACCGGCTGCGTGTCGGCGGAGGACCAGGGACAGCTCATCACCGACGCCAGCTTCGAGGCGTTCCTCCTGGGGCTCAAGCACGGCGATCGCAGCAAGCTGCTCGTCGCGGCCATCGTGGCACCGCCCACGCCATTCGCCGTGAGCACGACGCTCTCGCAGAGCAGCAAGACCGATCCCAGCGACCCGACGGCGCCGGGCCTCGTGCCGTCGTGCTACGCGACGAACATGATCGACTACGGCGATCCGGCCGTGCGCGTCACTGACGTCGTCAAGAGCTTCGGCGGCGTGACGTTCAACGTCTGCGCGGACGACTACAGCCCCGCGATGTCGCAGATCGCGACGAAGATCGGCCAGTTCCTGGGCCCGCAGTGTTTGCCCGACACGATCCTGAACGACGCGAGCGGAAACCCAGAGTGCACGGTGACCCAGACGACGGCCGCGACCGGCGGCACGTCCACGGACACCGTGATTCCGTATTGCGGGACGGCCACGGCGCCGTTCCCGAGCCCGTGTTGGCGGCTCCTCGACTCATCGACGGAGTGTGTGGCGCAGAAGCTGTTGGACGTGTGTCGCGACTCGGCGTGCGACGCGACGACGAGCGGCGCCGCGACCTCGTCGAACGTCACCGTCGAGTGCGCCGTCGCGCCCTAGGGCGTGTACCCGCGCCACACCCACGTGAGCGCCGCGGGCAGCGTCTGCGTGAGCACGCCGTTGTCGACGTGGCCCGCGCCTTGGGCGTGATCGTAGTGGAAGTGATAGCCGCGCTTCATCAACGACGCCGCCATGCGCTGGTTCGCGAGATCGAAGTTGCGGTACGTGCTGGGCGCGCCGCCGGCGCCGTCGTCGTTCGTGCCCGACTCGAGCCACGCGCGGATGGGCTTGTTGACCGTCGTGTTCCACGCGCAGCCCGCGGCGGCCTCGCACGTCGCCTGCGTGAGCGGCGTGTCGCACGGGCCGGGGTTGCTGCTGCCGGCGGCGGGGCC
>DATAZS010000298.1:0-2771 GCA_036271915.1 Polyangia bacterium | reverse complement strand
GCCCGACAGCGCGAGCGTGTTCTCGCGGCCCGCGGCGTCGTCGCCGAAGTCGTCGGTGAGCGCGAGGTACGAGACGCCGAACGCGTAGCTCATGCCCAGCGACTCGGCCAGCTCGCGCGCGACGTTGCGGTTGCCCGAGCGCCCGACCCCGACGTCGACCTCGGAGAGCAAGAACAGGTCGGCGTCGGCGAACGGCGGCGCCACGACGGCGCGCCGCAGATCATCGAGCCGCGCGCCGCGCTGGACGTTCCAGGCGACGATGCGCAGCTCGCGCTGGCGCGGCCCCGACTCGGCGGCCAGGGAGGCGTGGTCGCCGCGCTCCACGCTCTCGAGCACGCGGTTCACTTCGCCGCCGATCTCGGACCACAGCGCGCTGCGCTCCAGCGCCTTGCGCGTGCGGATCGCGCGCAGCGCTCCGTAGTGCCGTTGAATCTCGTGCTGGACCGACTCCATTCGTGCGAAGGCCATCGCCGCAACCATAGTATCCACGACGCCCACGAGCGCCCAGTCTCTGCGAGAAAAACCGAGCGCTCGTGGCGCGAGAGAGATCTCGTCAGTCGCCCGTCGCGCGGACGTTGACGATCCCCATGTCTCCGTCGTGCGTCCTCTGCTCGAAGTACGCCGTGTGGTGCGCGCTCGTATTTGCGGAACGCGTCTTCCCGGTTTTCGTTGCGCGGACGTACGCGTTCTCAACCTTGACGAAAAGGCGTCTGGGAAGACACTCCGATGACCGCGATGAGAACAGCCGCTGCAGCGGAGCTCGAACCCAGCGCGGCGGACGCGGCCATGAGTCGCTACGCCGACGGGGATGAAAAAATGTTCGCCGTCGTCTATGACGCCGTCGCGCCGCGCCTCGACGCGTACCTGCGACGCAACTTGCGTAACCAGGCGCTCGTCGACGACATCGTCCAGCAGACGTTCATGCAGATGCACGCAAAGCGCGGCACGTTCGAACGAGGCGCTCAGGTTCTGCCTTGGGCGTTTTGCATCGCGAGGAACTTCATGATCGATGCGCTCAGAAGGTCGCGCCACGAGGGTCTCGCCGAGATCGCGCCGACCGACGACGCCACCGCGACCTGGCTCGTGTCCGCCGTTGCCCCGGCGGATCAGATCATCGAAGCTCGCGAAACGGGGCAGAGGATTCTCGCCGTCTTCGCGGGCCTCACCGCGCATCAGCGCGCGGCCTTCGAGCTCACGAAGGGCGACGGGCTGTCGCAGTCCGACGCGGCCCAGATCTTGGGGACGACCGTCATGGGAATCAAACAGTGCGTTCACAAGGTGTACAAGAAGCTGCAGCGCGCCCTCGAAGACGACGACGACGGACGCGAGCGCGCGCTGCCGGGGGCCGAGCAGGCGACGTCGGTCGGGATGGAGCGCCGATGAACGCCGAGCTTCGCGCGCGAGTGCTCTCGGCGGCGGCGCAGATCCCGGCGCCGACTCGAACGCAGGTGGCGCTCACGCGGCTCTGGCTCTTAGGCGGCGCGATCGCGGGGGCGCTCGCGATCTTCTTCGTTCAAGGGGGCGTTCGCCCGACGGGCCGCCCGCTCGTCCTCGTCGCGCTCACGACGTTGGGAACGTCCGTCGTCGTCGCCGCGGGCATGTATTTTCTGTTCACGCGTTCTCCCCGGTCGATGTCGCGCCGCCCCTTCGCGTTGGCGGTTGCTGTCACCTTGTTGTCCGCTCTGGCGTTCGTCGCGTGGCGACACGAGGTGAGCGCCGTCTATGGGCTCGTCGTGCCCTGGCCCGATCGCGTGGGCTTCCGTTGCTTGCGCGTCGGCATTCTCACAGGGGCGCTGCCGCTGTTCGCGGCGCTCGTGATCTGGCGGCGCACGGATCCCGTGACGCCCGCGGCGACGGGCGCTGCGTTCGGCGCCGGCGCGGGTCTCGGCTCGGCCGTCCTGACCGACCTGTGGTGCCCGGTCTCTTATCTTCCTCACCTCATGTTGGGACACGTGCTCCCCATCGTCGTGCTTTCGTGCGTCGGCGCGCTCTTTGGATACGTCGCCCTGCGCGTGCGGCGCCGCTGATTCGCACAAAGCGCGGGCGCCGGTGTTTACGCCCGGAAACCTCGGAGGCGTTGATCCGTATGAGTGGGCGGCAGAGTTCATCAACGTTGGTCATTCCTTTCGGAGACTGAACATGAAGAAAATTGTGATCGCGAGGTTGGCAGTGGCGGTGTCATCGGCGGCGTTGGTCGCGATCGCGGGGTGCGGCGGCTCGTCGGGGGGGACGGGCACCGCCGGACACGGCGGTGAAAGCGGCACGTCCGGCGTCGCAGGTGCGTCGAGCGCGGGAGCTGGCGGCGCGACGGCGGGCGCGAGCGGCGCGGCTGGCGCCGCGAGCACGGCCGGCAGCGACGGCGGCGCGGGCGCGAGCGTGGCCGGCAGCGACGGTGGTGCGGGCGCGGGCGGGAGCGTGGCCGGCAGCGACGGTGGCGCCGGCAGCGATGCGGGGCCGGTCGCGCCGTTCATGACCGTGCCGATCCCGGACGCGCTCGACGTGCCAACGGGCGCGACGCAGAAGTTCCTCGCGCACGGACGCGGCACGCAGAACTACGCTTGCGTTGCGACGCTGGGGACGGCCGACGGCGGCGCGGACGCGGCGGTCACGACGTACGCGTGGGGCCCGGCGACTCCCGCGGCGAACCTCTACGACGTGAACAACACCCAGATTGGAACGCACTTCGCGGGCCCGACGTGGCAGTCGACCGTCGACGGGAGTGACGCCGTGGGCGTGAAGGTCGCGTCCGTCGCGTCGACTCAAACGAGCGC
>DATAZS010000297.1:0-1624 GCA_036271915.1 Polyangia bacterium | reverse complement strand
CAGCTCGTGCGGCAAGAAGGGCAACGGCGCCTTCTGCTCGGACATGTCGGAGTGCGGCTCGGGCTTCTGCGCGCAGGGCGTCTGTTGCGCGACGGCCTGCGCCGACGCGTGCCGCTCGTGCGCGCTCGCGGGCGCCATGGGCATCTGCGGCAACGTCGCGACGGGAGCGTCCGATCCGTCGGGTACGTGCACGGCGACGGCCGCCGCGACCTGCGGCACGAACGGCATGTGCTCGGCGGGCGCGTGCCAGAAATACGCGCAGGGAACGCCGTGCGCCGCCGCGACCTGCCCCGCGGCGAGCACGACGTTCACGCCGGGCGCGACCTGCGACGGCGCCGGCGCGTGCGTGACGCCCGCGGCGACGTCGTGCTTCCCCTTCGCGTGCGGCGCCGCCGCTTGCAAAGCGACGTGCGCGGGCGACGCCGACTGCGAGGCGCCCGCCGTGTGCACGAACGGCTCGTGCGGCCTCAAGTCGCCCGGCGCCGCATGCGCCGACGACAGCGAGTGCGCGTCGAGCTTCTGCGCGCAGGGCGTCTGCTGCAAGACGGCGTGCGCCGGGACGTGCCTTTCGTGCGCGCTCGCGTCGGCAACCGGAACGTGCGCGCCCGTCGCCCAGGGCGGCTCCGATCCGACCAACACCTGCAAGAGCGCGAGCGCCGCGACCTGCGGCGCGACGGGCTTCTGCGACGGCAAGGGCGGCTGCGATCTGTATGCGGCCGGCACGCCGTGCGCGCCGCCGTCGTGCGCCACGGGTATGACGGTGCAGACGCTCGGCCGCACCTGCGACGGCCTCGGCACCTGCAAGGCCGCGAGCACGCAGCCGTGCACGCCTTACGCGTGCAACGGAACGACCTGCAACGCGACCTGCACGGCCGACGGCGACTGCGCGCCGCCCGCGATCTGCGACCTGCAGAAGAACACGTGTGGCGACAAGAAGCGCCTCGGCCAGCCGTGCGCGGCCGACGGCGACTGCCTCACGGGCAACGCCTGCGTCGACGGCGTCTGCTGCGCCTCCACGAGCTGCGGCACGTGCGAGGCCTGCAACATCCCGGGACACGAGGGCTCGTGCAGCGAGGTCCCCACCAATGCCTCCGAGCCGCACGGCCGCTGCGCGGCGAGCCCGCCCTGCGGTTTCGTCGGCACGTGCGACGGCAACGGAGCGTGCGCGAACGCACCCGCGACGACGTCGTGCGGGACGGCGATGTGCGCGAACGCGACGCTGACGCCGCTGGGGTTCTGCAGCGGCGCCGGCACGTGCACGCAGACGCCCTCGAGCTGCGGCGCGTACATGTGCGGCTCGGGCGCCGCGTGCCTCACGACGTGCGCGGGCGACGGCGACTGTGTCCCCGGCGACACGTGCGCGAGCGGCTCGTGCACGAGCCTCACGCCGAACGGCGGCGCCTGCACGGACGGCACGACCTGCGTCAGCGGCCACTGCGTCGAGCACGTGTGCTGCGGCTCGGCGAGCTGCCTGGCCTGCACGTCGTGCGCGGTCGCCGGGAAGCCGGGGAGCTGCCAACCGGTTCCCGCGGGCGGCGCCGATCCGCTCGCGACCTGCGCCGCCATGCCGCCTTCGACGTGCGCGACGACGGGGACGTGCGACGGCGCGGGCATTTGCGCGACC
>DATAZS010000296.1:0-9630 GCA_036271915.1 Polyangia bacterium | reverse complement strand
GGTGGCCGCACACCGCGGCGACCTCCGGTTCCAACTCCTGCCAGCTGCAGTCCACTGTGGACATCGACTCGGGACGCGTCGTCGTCGCGTCGGCGATCGACAACCTCGGGAAGGGCGCGGCCGGTCAGGCCGTGCAGAACGCCAACCTCATGCTCGGCCTGGCCGAGACCACCGGCCTCGAAGGCCTGCCCGGGAGCGCACCCTGATGTCGAAGACCTTCTCGCCCCCCCTCGGTTTCCGCTTCGGCGCCACGCGCGCCGGCATCAAGCAGACCTCCGAAAAGCGCGACCTCGCGCTCATCGTGTCGGACGCGCCGTGCGCGGCCGCGGGCGTGTTCACCGTCAACAAGCTGTGCGCCGCGCCCGTGACGTGGGGCGCCGCGCGCCTGCCCGCGCTCGGGCCGCGCGTCGTCGTCGCCAACAGCGGTAACGCCAACGCGCTCACGGGGCCGCTCGGCGCCGCCGACGAGCGCGCCATCGCAGGCGCCGTCGCCGCCGCGCTCGGCGTATCGGCCGACGACGTGCTCACGTCTTCGACGGGCGCCATCGGGACGCGCATGCCCGTCGATCTCATTCGCGCCGCCGTGCCCGCGCTCGTCGCGTCGCTCGGCGACGATCTCGCGGGCGCCGCCGAGGCCATCCGCACGACGGATCTGCGCACGAAGCTCGGCTTCCGCGAGATCGTCGTCGGCGGCAAGCCCGTGCGCCTTGCCGCGATCTGCAAGGGCTCGGGGATGATTCACCCGCAGAGGGCGACGATGCTGTGCTTCGTGACGACGGACGCCGCGATCGCGCCCGTGACGCTGCAGGCGTCGCTGTCGGCCGCCACCGAGGAGACGTTCAACACGATCACCGTCGACGGCGACATGTCGACCAACGACACCGTGATCGCGCTCGCGAACGGCCAGTCGGGCGCCGCGCCCATCGAGCACGGCTCGCCCGAGTTCAAAGCCTTCGGCGCCGCGCTCACCGATCTACTGGGCGAGCTCGCGCGCGCGATCGCCGCCGACGGCGAGGGTGCGACGAAGCTGCTCGTCGTCGACGTGCAGGGCGTGCCAGAGCGCGAGATGGCGCGCGACCTCGCGCGCGCCGTCGCGGGCGGCAGCCTCGTGAAGTCCGGCATCTTCGGCGGCGATCCGTCGTGGGGCCGCATCCTCGCCGCGCTGGGCGCGCGCATCGGCGCACGCGACTTCGCCGTCGACCCGTCGGCCGTGACGCTCGACATTCAGGGAGTGCGGGTCTATGCCGCCGGATCTCCGATCGAGTTCGACAAAACCGACCTGTCGGCGCGCATGCAGAAGGCCGAGATCGCGGTCGTCCTCGATCTGCGCGCGGGCCCCGCGAAGGCGCGCGCGCTCGGCTGCGATTTGACCTTCGACTACGTCAAGATCAACGCCGAGTACTACAGCGGCCCGTCGACTGCGAGCGCCGGAAAGCGCACGGGCGGCGTGAACCGCCCCCTCATCGTGGAAGCGCTCAGCTACATCCGGAAGTTTTCGGGAAAACGCTGCGTCATCAAGTACGGCGGCGCCGCCATGGTCGATCCGGCGCTCAAGCGCAGCTTCGCCGAGGAGGTCGTGCTGCTGCAGTCGGCTGGCCTGCGCCCCGTCATCGTGCACGGCGGCGGCCCCGAGATCACGAAGACGCTCGAGAAGATGGGGCGCAAGTCGGAGTTCGCCGACGGACAGCGCATCACGGGCCTCGAGGACGTGCGCGTCGTCGAGATGGTGCTCACGGGCAAGATCAACACGGAGATCGTCGGCCTGCTCAACACGCTGGGCGGCAACGCCATCGGGCTGTCGGGCAAGGACGGGCGCCTGCTCATGGCGACGAAGCTGCAGCCCGCGCCCGGAAAACCCGACCTCGGCTTCGTCGGCGAGATCGAGTCGGTCAACGCCGAGCTGCTCGACATGTTCCTCGAGCGTAGCTACATCCCCGTGATCTCGCCCGTGGGCTTCGGCGCCGACGGCGCCAGCTACAACATCAACGCCGACGTCGCGGCCGGCGAGATCGCGGCGGCCTGCGGCGCCGAGCGGCTCATCTTCCTCACGGACGTCGCTGGCATCCTCGACGCCGCCGGAAACCTCATCTCCGAGATCCGCAAGGGCGACCTCGAGTCGATGCTCGGGGGCGCCATAAAGGGCGGCATGCACGTCAAGGCGCAGGCGATCCTCACGGCGCTGTCCCACGGCGTGAAGGCCGTGCACATCGTCGACGGGCGCGTCGCGCACAGCGTGCTCGCCGAGCTCTTCACCGACCGCGGCGTCGGCACGCTCGTGACCTGATGGCGCGCGAGTCGACGACCGCGTCTCGCCGCGACGCCATCCGCGAGATCCTCGCGCACGGCGCCGTGCCTAGCCAAGACGAGCTGCAGCGGCACCTTCGCGCGCGCGGCATCCGCGCGGCGCAGGCGACGCTGTCGCGCGATCTCGCGGCGCTCGGCGTGCGGCGCGGCTCGGGCCCCGCGGGGCCGCGCTACGTCATGGACGGCGACGCGGGCGGCTTGCCCATCGAGCCCGTGCGACGCCTCGCCGAGTCGGTCGAGACCAACGGCCTCATGGTGGTCGTGCGCACGAAGGCGAGCGCGGCCTCGACGGTCGCGCGCGCCCTCGACGACGCGCACCTGCCCGACGTCCTCGGCACGCTCGCGGGCGACGACACGATCTTCGTCGTGCCCGGCAGCGCGCGCGGCTGCGCGGCGCTCGTCAAGCACCTGCGGCATCTCCTCGGCGTGTGACGCCGCCCGTGCTAGATCCCCGGCCATGCCGAAGGCGATCGTCGTTCACGCGGTGGGTGGCCCCGAAACGCTGAGCTGGGAGGACGTCTCGACGCCCACCCCTGGGCCGGGCGAGGCGCTCGTGCGCCAAACGGCGATCGGGCTCAACTTCGTCGACGTCTACAACCGCACGGGCGTCTACGCGTTGCCGACGCCCTTCGTGCCGGGACAAGAAGGGGCCGGCGTCGTCGAGGCGGTCGGGCAGGGCGTGCGCGACGTTGCGCCGGGCGATCGCGTCGCGTACTGCGGCGTCGGTGGCGCCTACGCCGAGGTGCGCACGATCGCCGCCGAGCGCCTCGTGCCGCTGCCGAGGGACATCGACGATCGCACGGCGGCCGCCATCATGCTCAAGGGCCTCACGGCCGAGTACCTGCTGCGGCGCTGCGCGCCCGTCGAGGCGGGTGACACGATCCTCTTTCACGCGGCCGCGGGCGGCGTGGGACTCATCGCGTGCCAGTGGGCGCGCTCGCTGGGCGTGCACGTCATCGGCACGGCGGGCGGCCCGGCCAAGGTCGCGCTCGCGCAGTCGCGCGGCTGCGAGCACGTCATCGACTACAACGCCGTCGACGGCAAGGGCGTCGTCGCGCGCGTCAAGGAGCTCACGAACGGCGCGGGCGTCTCGACCGTCTTCGACTCGGTGGGCAAGGACACCTTCCAGATCTCGCTCGACTGCCTGCGACAGCGCGGCCTGCTCGTGAGCTTCGGCAACGCGTCGGGCGTCGTGCCGCCGTTCTCGCCGCTCATCCTCGGCGGAATGCGCTCGCTCTACTTCACACGGCCGTCGATGGGCGCCTACCTCGGCACGCGCGTCGAGCTCATGGAGGGGGCGCTCGCGCTCTTCGAGGCCGTGCGCAGCGGCGCCGTCAAGGTCGACGTCAATCAGAGTTACGCGCTGCGCGACGTCGCGACGGCGCATCGCGACCTCGAGGCGCGCAAGACCACGGGCTCGACCGTGCTCCTGCCTTGAATCGCCGGAGCGATTTCGTTAGAAGGGGCGTTCCCCGATGATCGCCCGCTATACGCGCCCCGAGTTGCTCCGCCTCTGGTCCGACCAATACCGTTTCGACACGTGGCTGCGCGTCGAGCTCAGCGCCTGCGAGGCCATGGAAGGCGCGGGCTCGGTCCCTGCGGGCACGGCAGCCGCCGTGAGCGCCAAAGCCACGGGCAAGCTCGATCCGGCGCGCATCCTCGAGCACGAGGAGCGGACGCGCCACGACGTCATCGCGTTCCTCACGCACGTCGAGGAACTCGCGGGCGAGCCCGCGCGCTGGCTGCACCTCGGCATGACGTCGTCGGACGTGCTCGACGCCGCGCTCGCCGTCCAGCTCGTCGCCGCGACGGACGAGATCCTCGCAGGCGTCGATCTCCTCGCGGCCGCGTGCCGCCGCCGCGCCGAAGAGCACCGCGCGACGCCGGCCATCGGTCGCTCGCACGGCATCCACGCCGAGCCCATCACGGCCGGCCTCGTCTTCGCGGGCTTCTTCGCCGAGGTGCGCCGCGCGCGCCGCGCGCTCGTCGCCGCGCGCCACGAGGTGGCCGTCGGCAAGATCGCAGGCGCCGTCGGCACGTACGCGAACCTCGACCCGAAGATCGAGGCGCAAGCGCTCGGCGTGCTCGGCCTGCGGCCCGAGACCGTGCCCACGCAGATCGTCTCGCGCGATCGCCACGCCGCGCTCTTCCAGGCGCTCGCGCGCCTCGGCACGGCCGTCGAGCGCATCGCGATCACGGTGCGCCACTGGCAGCGCACCGAGGTGGGCGAGGCGATGGAGGCCTTCGGCAAGGGCCAAAAGGGCTCGTCGGCCATGCCGCACAAGAAGAACCCGATCCTATCGGAGAACCTGTGCGGCATCGCGCGGCTCCTCCGCAGCTACGCGGACACGGCGATGGAGAACGTCGCGCTCTGGCACGAGCGCGACATCTCGCACTCGTCCGTTGAACGTGTCATCGGGCCCGATGCCACGGGGCTCGCGGACTTCATGGTCCGGCGCGCCGCGATCCTCGTCGACGGGCTCGTCGTCAACGCCGCGCGCATGAAGAAGAACCTCGAGCTCACGGGAGGCCTCTACTTCAGCGAGGCCGTCATGCTGACGCTCGTACGCAAGGGCATGGCCCGCCAGGCCGCCTACGAGCTCGTGCAGCGGAACGCGCTCAAGGCCGTGGCCGGCGAAGGAAGCTTCCGCGCGCTGCTCGGCGCGGACGCCGACCTGGGCGCGAAGCTCACGGCCGCCGAGATCGACCAGGCCTTCGATTTGGAACACCACCTGCGACACGCGGGCGCGATCATCGATCGCGCGCTCGCCGACACGGAATAAGGAGGCGCCATGCCCGAGAACAAGACCATCGACGAATCGCTGCTGCGCGCGCAGCTCGGCAAGACCCTCGACGCGACCGACTTCCCGACGCTGGGCGAGAAGTACGAGGGCAAGGTGCGGGACTGCTACACGAAGGGCGGTAAGCGCACGCTCATCGTGAGCGATCGCCTGAGCGCCTTCGACGTCGTGCTCGGCACGATCCCGTTCAAGGGCCAGGTCCTCAACCAGATGGCGGCGTACTGGTTCGAGATCACGAAGGACCTCGTCCCCAACCACGTGATCTCCGTGCCCGATCCGACCGTCATGATCGCCACCGAGTGCAAGCTGCTGCCCGTCGAGTTCGTCATGCGCGCGTACATCACGGGCGTGACATCGACGTCGATCTGGACGCACTACAAGAACGGCGCGCGCACGTTCTGTGGGCACGAGCTGCCCGACGGCATGAAGAAGAACCAGAAGCTGCCGAAGGCGTTGCTCACGCCGTCGACGAAGGCCGAGAAGGGCGATCACGACAAGAGCGTCTCGCGCGCCGAGATCCTCGAGATGGGCGCGCTCAGCGCCGCCGACTTCGACGCGGCCGCCGAGATGTGCGCGCGCCTGTTCGCGTTCGGCCAGGCCGAGGCGCTCAAGCGCGGCCTCATCCTCGTCGACACGAAGTACGAGATCGGCCGCAAGCCCGACGGCACGCTGTGCTTCATCGACGAGATCCATACGCCGGACTCGTCGCGCTACTGGTACGCCGACGACTATGATGTCCGCTTCGGCAAGGGCGAGGAGCCGCGCGGCCTCGACAAGGAGTACGTGCGCCGCACGCTGGCCGAGCAGGGCTACAAGGGCGACGGCCCGGCGCCCAAGCTCACCGACGACGTGCGCGTCGAGGCGGCCCGGCGCTACATCCAGGTCTGCGAGCTCGTCACGGGGCGACCCTTCGTGCCCAACACCGACGAGCCGCTCGCCCGCATCAAGCGCAACCTCGGCCTGTAAGCGCCGCGTCCTCGATCCGCATCGAGGGTCTCCGCGACGCCGCCAATGGAGAAGACAGACAAGAGCCGCCGCGGAGAATCATCCGGCGCGGCTCCCTCTTTGGAAGTCTTCGTTCCCGGCGCGCTGTGGCTGCGCGAGTACTTCGTGCGGCTGGGCGGCGCCCGGTTCAACGCGCGCATGACGATAATCAAGCTTCGAAGCGGCGAAGTTCTCATCCACTCCCCGTGCGCCTTCGACGCCTCGCTCACGGCGGAGGTCGCCGCGCTGGGCCGAGTTGCAGCGATCATCGCGCCTGGGAACTTCCACTGGCTGAACGTTCGCTCGTGCCAGCAAGCCTTCCCCGATGCGGTGACCTATGTTTGCCCGGGCGTCGAGAAACGAGCGAAGGGGCTCGCCTTCGACTTCGTCCTCGGTGACGAGGCCGCGCCGCTCTGGGCCGACGAGTTACTGCAGGTCGCGCTGCAGGGGACGCTCGTCATGCGCGAAGTCGCCTTCTTTCACCCCGCCAGCCGCACCCTCATCCTCGTCGACCTCGTCGAGAACTTCACGTCGGCGACGCCCGGCACCAACGTGTTCCTCCAACTCGTTTTCCGGGCGCTCGGAATGTGGAACCGGCCCAGCCCGGCGCCCGAGTACAGGTTCGCCTGGGGCGACAAAGCGCGTGTGCGTGAGAGGTTGGAACGGATCGTCGCGTGGGACTTCGAGCGTGTGATCCTCTCGCACGGCGATCTCATCACGCGCAACGCCAAGACGATCGTCGCCCAGGCCTGGCGGAAGATCCTCCGCCAAGGGTCGCATTGAGCGCCCGTACCGCTCGCGCGGACTTCGCCGCGCGTGTTCACGACACCGCGACGAGGGGCGTGGTTGAATCGCGCCCGAGGGTCGCTTAGATATGCCCAACCTGTCGGCACTGGGACTCAACAGCGCGCGGGGCATCGCCGTCTTCGCGCCTGGCGTGCCCGTCTCGAGCGACGTCGTCATCGTGCCGCCGGGGCTCGACGCAGCGCCGACGACGGACGCGCTCGAGTCGCTGCGCGCGTTCGCGCGCGGCGGCGGCAAGCTGCTCGGCCTCGCGGACGGCGTCGCGTGGTTGTGCGCCGCGGGGCTTCTCCCTGGCGGCGTCGCGACGAGCGAGACCGACGCGCCCGCGACGCACGTGCGCGTCGAGGGCCGCGCGACGCCGTTCACCTGGGCCATCCCCGCGGGCCGCATCGTTCCGCTCGCCTCGCCCACGCGCACGCACCGTTACGACGCCCCCGCGGCCGACGTCGCGAAGCTCGCGGGGCAGGGCCGCATCGTCATGCGCTATTGCGACGGCGCCGGCGGCGTCACGGGCGCGCACGCCGACTCCGTCGCCGGCCTCTGCGACGAGACCGGCCACGTCGTCGGCCTCGTCGCGCCCACGGCGGAAGAGCTCGCGTGCGCTCTCGGCCGGCAGCTGCGCGCCTGCCTGCAGCCGCGCTGAGCGACCTAGTCGTCTTGAGCGTGCGCGCCGACGCCGTTCTCGGTCGAGACGGGCGCCGAGTCTCCCGCGGGCGCCTTCTCGAGCGGCACGATGCCGTCGAGGGTTCGAAACGCGCCCGTGCGTCGGCGTCCGGAGGCCAGCATGCGCGGCAGATCCTTGAGCGCCTGCGCGAGCGTCGCGGGCTCGGCGGCCTCGTTCTTCAACAGGCCCTGAAGCTCGTCCTCGGAGGGACGTCCGCCCGGACCCCACGCGCGCTCGACGGCGCGCCGAAGGGTGGCGTCGTCGAGGCCGAACTCGGCCGCGAGATCGACGCTCGTGTCGACACGCACGCGCGCGACGCCGTTCACGCGCCCCGAGCCCTGCGACCCGATCGTCTGTAGCGGCTGCGTGAGCCCGCGCGGCGCGTTCGGTCCGCGCTGCGTGCCCTTCACCTGCAGCATGCGCTGCAAGATGTCGCGCGACGCGGGCGCGAGCGCCGTGAACTGCACGCCCATGCCGTGGGCCTTCGTGGGCGTCGTCGGATCGAACTCTTTGATCCAGATCACCTTGCCCTCGCCGGCGAGCGCGACCTGTCCCGTCGCGAGCTGCACCTCGAACGCGAACAGATCACCCACGGGCCGCGGCACGCGGCTCGCGATGAAGACGCCGCCGCGCGTGACGTTGGCCGAGAAGCGCTCGATGAACGTCTCGAGATCCGCGTAGCGGAGGCGGACGCGGACGGGCGCTGAGTTGCTCACGGCGGCCTTGCAGTATGGCGAGCGCGTCGCCCGCGGTCAATCGGGCAGCCGGAACAGGCGTCGCGTGTTCGCGGCCGTCGCCGCCTCGACGGCGCCCACATCCTCGCCGCGAACCTCGGCGAGCACGCGCAGCGTCTCGACGATGTAGGCCGGCTCATTGCGCTTGCCACGGTGGGGGATGGGCGCGAGGAAGGGCGCGTCGGTCTCGATGAGGATGCGATCGAGCGGCGCGAAGGCCGCCGCGTCGCGAATGGGCTGCGCGTTCTTGAAGGTGAGGATTCCCGAGAAAGACAGGTGGTGCCCGAGATCCAGGTACTGGCGCGCCTCGGGCACGCCGCCCGTGAAGCAGTGGATGACGCCGCCCACCTCGGCGGCGCCCGCGGCGCGCAGGATGCGCGCGGCGTCGTCGTGCGCGTCGCGCACGTGGGAGATCACGGGTCGCCCGACGGCGCGCGCGAGGGCGACGAAGCGCTCATATGCGCGCTGCTGCACGTCGCGCGGCGAACGATCGTAGTGGTAGTCGAGCCCCGTCTCGCCGATGCCGACGACGCGGGCCGCGCGCGCGAGCCCGTCGAGCTCCGTCCAGTCGGCCTCGCTCATCGCCGCGACGTCGTGCGGGTGAACGCCCACGGCCGCGAACACGTCGCCTTCGACCGCGGCGAGCGCGACCGCCTGCCGCGCCGACACCGTGTCCTCACCCGAGCCGATGCACACGAACGCCGTCACGCCGGCCGCGCGCGCGCGCGCGAGCATCGAATCGCGATCGTTCGCGTATTCGGCAAAGTCCAGATGACAATGCGAGTCAATCATGACCTAAATGTTTGCCACGTAGCCTCCGATATCGAAAGGGGTAGGGGCTTCTCTCCCTGCTATTCGTTTGCCATGGCACCCCAAGACGACGACGACAAGACACGCGCGTTAGGTCCCGGGCAAGCTGCCGGCGCGATGGCCCAGGCGCAGGATCCCGACCAGCTGAAGCCGGGCACCATCGCCGGTGCGTACGTGCTGAAGAAAGAGCTCGCGTCGGGCGGCGGCGGCACCGTTTACGAAGCCCAGCACCGGTTGCTCGGGCGCAAGGCGGCCGTCAAGGTGCTGCGTCGCGAGCTCGCGGCCTCGCCGCAGATGGTGGCGCGCTTCCTGCGCGAGGCGCTCGCCGTCAACATGATCAAGCACCCGAGCATCGTGGACATTCACGAGTTCGGCGAGCTGCCCGACGGACGCCCGTTCTACGTCATGGAGCTGCTCGAGGGCACCGACCTGCGCTCGGTGCTCAACGAGCGCGGCCGCTTCACGCCCGTCGAGGTCTACGACATCCTCGAGCCCGTGTGCTCGGCGCTGCAGGCCGCGCACGACGTCG
>DATAZS010000295.1:0-5148 GCA_036271915.1 Polyangia bacterium | reverse complement strand
GCTCGACGAGCCGAAGTCCGCGCCCAAGGACGTCCGTCGCCGCACGCTCGCGCGGCTGCGCCGCGATCTCGCGGCCTGCGGTGAGACGCTCGGCATCTTCCGCCGCCCGCCCGCCGAGTTCCTGCTCGCGCGCCGCGAACGTCAGTGCCAGCGGCTCGCCATCGATCCCGCGCACGTCGAGGGGCAGATCGCCGCGCGCGCGGCGGCCCGCGCCGCGAAGGACTTCGCGCGCGCCGACGAGATCCGCAAGTCGCTCAAGGATGCGCGCGTCGAGCTCATGGACACGCCGGCCGGCACGACCTGGCGCGTGGCGTAGCGCGATCTGGACGCGCGCGCGCCTACGAGTTGCCGGTGCCGGTCGCCGAGACGGGCGCCGCTTGTCCGCCGCGCGCGGCGTTCACGCGATCGCGCAGCTCTTTGCCGACCTTGAAGAACGCGAGCCGCTTCGGCTTGACGTGCACGGCGTCGCCCGTGCGCGGGTTGCGCCCCTGGTACTCGCGATAGGCGCGGATCGAGAAGCTGCCGAAGCCGCGGATCTCGATGCCTTCGCCCTTTTGAAGCGCGTCGACCATGCAATCGAACATCTGGCCCACGAGCAGCTCAGCGCGCCCACGCGGGAGCTTCGTTCGTTCAGCGACGACGTCGATGAGATCGGCCTTGGTCATCTCAGGCAAGAATCACTGTATCTGGGATACCCAGGGAAGGCAACGTTTACGGTAGGTTACGCGCGAGGGTCCACAAAAAGCCCTGCGGCCACACTCCCAAGGCGGCCGTCGTGTCAACCGAGCACGGTCGCGCCGCCCAGATACGGGCGCAGCGCCGCGGGGACGTCGATCTTTCCGTCGGCGCGCTGGTACGTCTCGATGATGCCGATGAGCGTGCGCGGCAGCGCGAGGCCCGACCCGTTCAGCGTGTGGACGAAGCGGGTCTTCGAGCCTTTCTCCTGCCCGTCCTTGAAGCGAATCTTGGCGCGGCGAGCCTGGAACTCGCCGAAGTTCGAGCACGATGAGACCTCGAGCCACTCATTGCACCCCGGGGCCCACAGCTCGAGATCGAACTTGGCCATCGACGAGAACGAGAGGTCGCCCGTGCACATCTGGATGACGCGATAGGGGAGCTCGAGGCCGCGCAGCACGTCCTCGGCGTCGGACAGCAGCGCCGTGAGCTCGTTCATCGAGTTCTCGGGGCGCACGAACTTCACGAGCTCGACCTTGTCGAACTGGTGGCCGCGCTTGATGCCGCGCGTGTCGCGGCCAGCGGCCATCTGCTCGCGGCGGAAGCAGGCCGTGAAGGCGACGTGGCGGACGGGCAGCGTCGCGCCGTCGAGGATTTCCTCGCGGTACAGGTTCGTGACGGGCACCTCCGCCGTCGGGATCCACCAGAAGTCCTCGATCGCGTCGTGATACAGGTTCTCGCCAAACTTCGGCAGGTTGCCCGTGCCGACGAGGCACTCGCGGCGGACCATGTACGGCGGGTAGATCTCGACGTAGCCGTGCTTCTGCGTGTGCAGGTCGAGCATGTACGTGATGAGCGCGCGCTGCAGCCGCGCGCCCCAGCTCTTGAGCACGTAGAAGCGCGAGCCCGAGATCTTCACGCCGCGCTCGAAGTCGATGATGCCGAGCTTCGTGCCCAGGTCCCAGTGCGGCTGCGGCGCGAAGTCGAACGGACGCTTCGCGCCTTCCTCGCGCACGACCTTGTTCTCGGAGTCGTCCTTGCCGACGGGCACTGACGCGTGCGGGAGGTTCGGCAGGTCGAGCATCAGCTCGTCGAGCTTCGCCTCGGCCGCCGCGAGGTCGCCCTGGCGCGCCTCGATCTTCGTCTTCAACTCCGAGCTCGCGGCCTTGGCGGCCTCGCGCGCCTCGCCCGGCGTCGCGCGGCCGATCTCCTTCGAGAGGCGGTTCTGCTCCGCCTGCATCGTCTGCGTCTCGTTCTGCAGCGCGCGCAGGCGCGCGTCCTGCTCGATCACGGGGGCGAGGTCGATGTCCCCGCCGAGGCGCGCGTACCCTGCGCGAACCTCGTCGGGGGTCTCACGGAGCATCCTGATGTCGATCACGGCGGCGCAGTCTACTTCGACCGGCCGGTGACGTCACGTTGCCCTAGGACTTGCGTTCCAGACGATCAGCGCTTCGTTTGCGAAGGTCGGCTCGGGTCCACAGCCAGCCGCCGAAAAGCGCGACGAGAGCCAAGACGACGAGGGCGCCGAGCGTAAAGTCCGCCGGTCGCATCAGGCCCTCGCCAAAATCTTGAACATCATGCCGACCCCCAACAAAACGATAGCACAGCCGAGCGCGGCGACAGTCCATCTCCAGGTCAGGTCCTCGTACTTCACGACTCTGTCGAGGAGGCTGAAGACAGCCACGAGGACGGCGGCCTCGCAGCAGAACTCCCCCGAGGTCTCGCGACAGACTGGGCGCATTCGACTCATAGCATGTGGTCGTGGATCGAGCGTCACGCCGCGACGTCGTTGGCGATCGCGGGCGTGGTCCCCGCGTTTTCCGCCATGCGCTTCTCGAGCAGGCGCGCGCGGATCGTGTCGGCGACCTTGGGGTTCTCCTGCATCCACTGGCAGGCGTTGTCGCGGCCCTGCGCGATGCGCTCGCCGTTCCACGAGTAGTAGGCGCCCGACTTCTCGAGCACGCCGGCCTCGCTCGCGAGATCGATGATCTCGCCGGCCCAGTTCACGCCCGTGCCGTAGAGGATCTCGAACTCGGCCTCACGGAACGGAGGCGCCATCTTGTTCTTCACGACCTTGACGCGCGTCTTCGTGCCCATGACGACGTCGCCGTTCTTGACGACGCCGATCTTGCGGATGTCGAGGCGCACGCTCGCGTAGAACTTGAGCGCGTTGCCGCCGGTCGTCGTTTCGGGGTTGCCGTAGACGACGCCGATCTTCTGGCGCAGTTGGTTGATGAAGATCACCGCCGTGTTGTTGCGCGCCGTCGCCGCCGTGAGCTTGCGCAGCGCCTGGCTCATGAGGCGCGCCTGCAGGCCCATGTGCGCGTCGCCCATCTCGCCCTCGATCTCGGCCTTGGGCACGAGCGCCGCGACCGAGTCGATGACGATGAGATCGATCGCGCCCGTGCCGACGAGCTTGTCGGCGATCTCGAGCGCTTGCTCGCCGTAGTCGGGCTGCGACACGAGCAGATCCTCCGTGCGCACGCCCAGCTTGCGCGCGTAGCCGACGTCGAGCGCGTGCTCGGCGTCGATGAAGGCGCACACGCCGCCCAGGCGCTGGGCCTGCGCGATCGCCTGCAGCGTGAGCGTCGTCTTGCCCGAGGACTCGGGTCCGTAGATCTCGATGACGCGCCCGCGCGGCAGCCCGCCCACGCCGAGCGCGAGGTCGAGCCCGACCGAGCCCGTGGGCACGACGGACACCTCGGCGACGTCGCCGCCCGTGAGCGGCATGATGGCGCCCTTGCCGAACTGCTTCTCGATGGCCGCGATGGCGGTCGCGACGGACTTCATCTTCTCTTTGATCGTGGACATGTCTGCTCCCTTGGTTGTGGTCACGTGGCTCGGTCCAAAAGTCGGTACTGCAGCGCCTCGGCGAGGTGCGCGCCGCGCACGTCGGCGCTCGCCGCGAGATCGGCGATCGTGCGCGCGACGCGGCGGACGCGCGTGAGCGCGCGCGCCGACAAGCAGAAGCGCGTGACGGCCGCCTCGCACAAGCGGTGACCATCGCCGTCGAGCGGCGCGAAGCTGCGCAGCTCAGCTGACGACAAGCGCGCGTTCCACGCGGGCCCGCGCGCGCGTTGCCGGTCGCGCGCCGCGCACACGCGCGCGCGCACGTCGGCGCTCGACTCGCCGCCCGCCTCGTCGGTGAGCGCGCGGTAGGGCAGCGCGGGCACGTCGACGTGCAGATCGATGCGATCGAGCAGCGGGCCCGACAGCCGCGCGCGGTAGGCGGCGACGCCCGCCTGCGAGCACGTGCACGTGCGCACGACGCTGCCGAGGTGACCGCACGGGCACGGGTTGAGCGCCGTCACGAGCATGAAGTCGGCGGGATAGGCGACGGCGCGGCGCGCGCGCACGAGCGCGACTGTGCGCTCCTCGAGCGGTTGGCGCAGCGCCTCGAGCGCATGACGCGCGAACTCAGGCAGCTCGTCGAGGAAGAGCACGCCGTTGTGCGCGAGCGTGATCTCGCCCGGGCGCACGTTGGGGCCGCCGCCCACGAGGCCGGCGGTCGTCACTGTGTGGTGCGGCGCGCGGAACGGGCGCGCGCGCACGAGCGCCGCGCCGCCCAGCTGTCCCGCGATCGAGTACACCATCGTCGTCTCGAGCGCCTCGTCGAACGTGAGCGGCGGCAAGATGCCCGGCAGGCGACGGGCGAGCATCGTCTTGCCCGACCCCGGCGGTCCGACGAACAGCAGGTTGTGGCCGCCCGCGGCCGCGATCTCGAGCGCGCGGCGCGGGACCTCTTGTCCGCGCACGTCGGCGAGATCGTGCTCGTGCGGCGCGGTCGATGTCGACGTCGACGTCGGTTCAATGGCTGCCACCGCTTCACTCGTGACGGCGCGCTCACCGCGGAGGATCGCGACGAGCGCGCCCAGATCGCGCGCGCCGCGCACCTCGCAGCCACCGACGACGGCGGCCTCGGCCGCGTTCTCGGGCGGCACGACGAGCCGCCTTACGCCGCGCGCGCGGGCCCACGCCGCGATCGGCAGCACGCCGCGCACGGGGCGCAGCGCTCCGTCGAGCGCGAGCTCGCCCACGAACACCGTGTCGTCTGCGGCGTGGGCGTCGAGCACGCCCGCGGCGCACAGCATGCCGACGGCGATGGGCACGTCGAAGGCGGCCCCGTCCTTGCGAAGGTCAGCCGGCGCGAGGTTGACAGTGATCTTGCGCGGCGGCAGCTTGAAGCCGCTGTTGTCGAGCGCGCTGCGGATGCGCACGCGCCCTTCGCGCACGCCCGCGTCGGCGAGCCCGACGATGTGACAGCCGGGCAGGCCGACGGACACGTCGACCTCGACGTCGATAGGAGCGGCTTCGATGCCGATGACGGCGGCGGATGCGACGCGCGCGAGCATGCGCGGCGGTCAAAGCGAACCTGATGCCAACGCGTCCGCGCGGCGCCGCGGACCCCAGATACGAGCACGGCGGCCGGGAGCCGGCCGCCGTGTTCTTGATTCGGTCAGATTTAGCAGCCCC
>DATAZS010000294.1:0-5678 GCA_036271915.1 Polyangia bacterium | reverse complement strand
CGCGTGCTCGACGACATTCAGCGCGAGTACGCGGCCTACGACGAGGCGCGCCGCTCGGCGATCTCCTTGTACGAGCGCGGACTCAAGGACGAGGCCAGCGCAGCGCTCGAGAGCAACCACGCCCGCACGCAACACTTCTGGTCGTTGTTCCGCTCGTTTGGCGGCCTCGCGAAGGCAGACGCCGAGAGCAGGCTCGCCGACGCTCAGCGGAACGTCCGCTGGCTCGGCCGCGTGCTCGTGGCGACGAGCATCGCGGGCGCGCTCGCGAGCCTCCTCGTCGGGTTTTGGTGGGCCCGCCGGATCACGAAGCCGATCTACGAGCTCGCCGTTCGGCTCGAGTCGGCCGCCGAGCGAACGCGCATCCAGATCTCGCCGACGCGCGGCGGCCTCGACGCCCTCGGCGATCAGATCGCCGCGCTCGTCACGAAGGTCGAGGAGACGGACGCCGCGCTCGTCGAGCACCGACAGCGCCTCGTACAAACCGAGAAGCTATCGGCCATCGGCGAGCTGTCGGCGAAGCTCGCGCACGAGATCTTGAACCCGCTCGCCGGCATGAAGGCGGCGCTGCAGCTCATGACGCGCGAAGGACCGTCGGAGTCCGTGAGCTCGGCCGTGCTCGAGGTCGCGACAGCCCTGAATCGGGAGGTCACGCGCGTCGAGGGCCTCGTGCGGCGGCTCGTCAACTACTCGCGGCCGCTCGCGCTGCGCATCGAGGTCGTCACGATCGAAGAGCTCCTTCGCTCGGCGCTCGAGGCCGCGCGCCGCACGCTCGACGCCCACGCCGTGACCGTGACCGTGAAAGAAGAAGCGGGCTTGCCGCCCGTCGAGGTCGATCCGCTGTTGATCGCGCAGGTGCTCGTCAACCTGCTCACGAACGCCGCGCAGGCGCTCGCGCCCACGGGGGGGGCCGTCGAGGTCGCGGCCCGGAGCGTCGTCGTGCTGGGCCGTCGAGAGGTCGCGATCGAGGTCGCTGACAAAGGCCCGGGGATCCCGCAGAGTGTGTTGCCGAACTTGTTCAAGCCGTTCTTCACGACGAAACCCGACGGTCATGGCCTGGGCCTCGCATTGAGCCAGAACATCATCCTCGAGCACGGCGGCCGGATCGCGGCCAGGACTCTGCCGGCGGAGGTCGGCGGCGGCGCCGCGTTCGAGATCCAGCTCCCCTTCGTACGATGACCTCCCACGTCCTCATCGCCGACGACGAGCCGCTCATTCGGCAGTCGATCCGCGGCGTGCTCGTTCAAGAAGGCTACGACGTCGTGCTGGCGGCCTCGGGCGCCGAGGCTTGGTCACGCTTTCGCGAGGACAAGCCCGACATCGTCGTGCTCGATCTCGTGCTCGGCGACGCGGACGGCCTCGATCTCTTGCGTCGCGTGCGCGCGGAGGCGCCGGACACGAAGGTCGTCATCATGTCGGCCCACGGATCGATCGAGAGCGCCGTCACGGCGATGAAGCTCGGCGCCTACGACTTCATCAAGAAGCCGTTCGAGCTGGAGGAGATCGTGGCGGCGGTGCGCAACGCCGAGCGCACGAGCACGCTCGAGCACCGCGTGGCGTACCTCGCGGCGCAGGATCGCAAGCGCGGCAGCGGCGTCACGTTCCTGCACGAGGCGCCGAGCTCGACGCGCCTCCTCGCGCAGGTCGACCTCATCGCGGCGAGCCCCGTGCCGACGGTGCTCGTCACGGGGGAGAGCGGCACGGGCAAGCAGATCATCTCGCGCTTGTTGCACGACCAGTCGCCCCACGCGTCCGGGCCGTTCGTCGAGCTCAACTGCTCCGCGATCCCCGAGAACCTCGTCGAGAGCGAGCTGTTCGGCCACGAGCGCGGCGCGTTCTCGGACGCGCGCGAGAAGAAGCTCGGCCTCGTCGAGATCGCCGACGGAGGGACGCTGTTCCTCGACGAGATCGGCGATCTGGGCGCCGCCGCTCAGGCGAAGCTGCTGACGTTCCTGGAGAGCCGCACGTTTCGGCGCGTCGGCGCGACGTCCGTGCGTCGCGTGAGCGCGCGCGTCGTGGCGGCGACGAACCGCGACGTCGCCGCGATGGTCGCCGCGAAGACCTTTCGCGAAGATCTCTACTATCGACTCAACGCCATCGTGCTGCACCTGCCGCCGCTGCGCGAACGGCCGCAGGACGTCAGGCCGCTCGCGGCTCATTTTTTGGATCAGGCGTCACGCGAGCTCGGACGTCGATTCAAGGGCATGACGTCGGAAGCGCTCGGCATCCTCGAACGCTACCTGTGGCCTGGAAACGTTCGAGAGCTGCGCTCGGTGATCACGCGGGCCGTGCTGTTGCACGACGACGACCTGTTCCGCGCCGAGCACCTGCCGCCCGACGTCGTGACGGCGGCGCTCACGGCGGCGCCCTCTATGCCAACGGGCGCGCCAGCGGAGGCGCGCTCGCCCATCCCGCGCCTGGATGAGGTCGAGCTCCTTCACATTCGGCGCGTCCTCGAGCTGTGCGGCGGCAATCGCACGGTGGCGGCGCAGCACCTCGGCATCACGCGCCAGACGCTCGCGAAGAAGATCGGCGCCTCCGACGACGCGGCGTGAGCGCGCGCTCGAGGTGCGCCTCTATCGAGCGCGCGGCGCGCGCTCCATGGTCTCGGCCAAGCACACGGGGCAGAACGGACCTCGCGTCGCGCGGTGACCGCAGACGCGACAGACGAGCTCGGGCGGCGCGTTCGTGTCGTCGCGCTTCGGCTCGCGCACGATCTCGACTCCTTCCTCGCGGGCTCTCGCGGCCCCGGAATCGAGCAGCTTCGTCAGAGACTCGATCAAACCCATTTGTACGGACGCTAGCACGCGCGAGTCAGGAATCTGAGGGTGGCTGCGTTCGAGCCCCGTGTGTCGCGCGTGCGCTCGCGGTCTTCTCACAATGGCCGTGGTATGAGGCTTGCTCGGCAGCAGCGACATGAATTCGTTTCGAGGATTCGTCATCGCGTGTTTGGCCACTGTGACGGTGGTCGCCGGATGTGGCGGAGTCTCTCTGCAAACCTCTGACGGCGGCTCGCAGGCGGGTCGTGGCGAAGGTGGCGGAGCGGGTGGCTCGATGGGCGGTCACGTCGGCGGGGCGGGGCGCGACGGCGGCGTTGCTCCGGACGCCGCGCCCGCCTGCGCGGGGCTCGCTCAAGATCAGTGCGCCGCGACGTCGGGCTGTGCGCCGCAGATCTGTCCGACGTGCAGCGACGTGGCGACCTATTTCGTTTGCTACCGCTCGGACGAAACGCCGCCTCCGTGCCCGGCCTCTACGTGTCCGGCACCCGAACCGTGTAGCCTGCTGAACCAGACTGCTTGCCAGACGCGCGTCGACTGTCAGGTGGAGTCTTGCGCGAACTGCGACGGGACGCGGAGCTTCGCCGGCTGCGTCGCGTTCGGATCGCCGGCCGTCCAGTGCCCCGCGGCCTGCATCGCGACCTGCAGCCAGCTGACCGAGACCGCGTGCAGGACCCGAAGCGATTGCACGCCGGGGTATTGCCCGGATTGCCTGGGCGGGCAGCAGTTCGTGGGCTGCCTCGCGCCGGGGAACGCCGCTGCCTGTCCGGCTGTCCTATGCCCGTGCGCCGCCGTCACGACCGAGATGGCGTGCGACGCGCGCACGGACTGTCACGCCGTCTACACCGACTCCGGGACGTGCGACTGCGCCGTTGCCGGCTGTTGCGCGAAGTTCAACCGATGCGCCGACGGCGCGAAGGCGTCGTGCAAGGGGCCCGCGCTCTGCAACATCGTGGGCCCTTCCTGCGAGTCGCCGGCGTTCGTCGTCTCGTACGCGTCGAGCTGCTTCGAAGGCTGCGTGCGGCCGACCGAGTGCGCGCCTTGACGGGCTGAGTGCTTCGCGCTCTGGCCTCACGCGGATCAAAACAAGTCGCGTTCCGATCGCGCCGCGTGCCTTCATACTGGGACGATGCCTGTCGTCAGCGTGCCCGAGGCCTCCGAGTTGGCGCTGCGTTACTACCGCAGCGGCAACGTCATCTGGGCGATCGAGCAAGCGCTGGGGCTCGCGCTGCCTGCGCTCATGCTGTTCACGGGCCTGTCGGCGCGCCTGCGGACGTTTGCGTCCGTCGTGTCGCGCGGGCACTTCTACCCGACGCTCGTCGTCTATCTCGCGCTCGTCGTGCTTCTGCTCTTCGTCGTGCAGCTGCCGCTCACGGTGTACGTCGGCTACGCGCGCGAGCATGCCTACGGGCTGTCGACGCAGCGGTTCTCGAAGTTCGCCGCGGACGAGCTCAAGGGGTTGGCCATCGGGCTCGTCGTCGGCGCGCTCGTGATCTGGGTCCCGTACCTGTTGCTGGCGCGCAGCCCCACGCGTTGGTGGCTGTGGACGGGCGCGTTCGCGCTGCCGTTCTTCGTCCTGATCTTGCTGATCACGCCCGTGTACATCGCGCCGCTCTTCAACAAGTTCGGCCCGATGAAGGACAAGGCGCTCGAGGGCCAGGTGCTGGCCGTCGCCGCGCAGGCCGGCGTCGAAGGGGCGCGCGTCTTCGAGGTGAACAAGAGCGTCGACACCGAGAAGGTCAACGCGTACGTGACCGGCGTGGGGTCGACGAAGCGCATCGTGATTTGGGACACGCTGCTCGCGCGTCTGACGCCTGACCAGACCCGATTCGTCGTGGGCCACGAGCTCGGGCACTACGTCCTCGGACACGTGTGGATCAACATCTTCGTCTCGTGGCTCCTCACGCTGCTGGGCCTCTACGCCACGCACCGCACCGCCGGCGTCTTGCTCGCGCGCCTCTCCGGCCGCTTCGGGTTCACGCAGCTCGCGGATCCGGCGTCTCTGCCGCTGCTCATGCTGTTGCTGTCGCTGTTCTCCTTCCTGATCTCTCCGGCCGCGCTCGCACTCTCTCGCTATCACGAGCAGCAGGCCGATCGTTTCGGCCTCGACCTCACGCGCGACAATGAGGCCGCGGCCACGGCGTTCGTCGCGCTGCAACGCCAGAACCTCGCGGTCCCGCGCCCGGGACTGCTCTACAAGATCTTTCGCGCGAGCCACCCGCCCATCGGTGAGCGCGTCGACTTCATCAACGCCTATCGGCCGCGCTGACTCGTGGCAAACTGGCCGCGAGGCCACGCGTGGAGAAAGTCGAGCTGTCGGGGGTCAGCGTCGCGGGCGTCGAGACGTGCATCGAGGTGCCGGGGATGAGGCTCGTGCTCGATCTCGGCGTCTGTCTGCGCACGGCGGTGAGTCAGCCCACGGTGCTCGTGAGCCACGGACACCTCGACCACATCGGCGCCATCGCGCAGCACGCGGCGCGCCGCAACCTGCTCGGCATGAGCCCGGGGGTGTACGTCGTGCCGCGCGCGATCGCGGCGCAAGTCGAGGCGCTGTTCAACGCGGCGGGCGTGCTCGACGGACAGGTGATCCCTCGGCGCGTCGTCGCCCTCGCGCCGGGCGAGGAGCACGTGCTGGGCAAGGGGCGCGTCGTGCGCGCGTTCGAGACATTTCACCGCGTGCCGAGCCAGGGCTACACCGTCTGGGAGACGCGCGCCCGATTGCGCGCCGAGTTTCGCGGCGTGCCAGGCGCCGAGCTGGGTGAGCTCCGACGCAAGGGCGTCGCGATCGAAGAGGCGCACGAGGTCGCGCGGCTGTCCTTCACGGGCGACACGCGCGTCGAGGTGCTCGAGCGCACGCCCGAGCTGCAGCACACGGAGTGCCTGGTCATCGAGGCCAGCTTCTTG
>DATAZS010000293.1:0-8320 GCA_036271915.1 Polyangia bacterium | reverse complement strand
GGCCGACCGGCATCTGAATGCCGGCGTGGGTGTTGATGACCGGCATCCCGCGAACCAGACCGTCGGTCGAATCCATGGCGATGGTGCGCACCGTGCGCTCGCCCAGGTGCTGCGCGACCTCGACGGTGAGGTTGCCGGCCTTGTCACTGATCGACGGGTTCGAGATGCGAAGCGCCGTGTTGATCTCCGGCAGATCGCCGCCCGAGAACTCGACGTCGACGACGGGCCCGATGACCTGGACGATTTTCCCCTGGGACGTAGCGCTGACGCTTCCGATGCTCATGTTCTTCCCTTTACTTACGCTGTGCTTGGAACTCGAGTTAGCCCTTGAGCGCTTCCGCGCCGCTGACGATCTCCATCAGCTCCTTGGTGATCGCCGCCTGCCGCACGCGGTTGTACTGCAGCGTGAGGCCCGCGATCATCTCCTTGGCGTTGTTCGTCGCGTTCTCCATGGCCGTCATGCGCGCGCCGAACTCGGACGCGACCGACTCGAGCAGCGCGCGGTGGATCTGCGATTCGATGAACTGCGGGAGCAGCACGTCGAGCAGCTCCGTCTTCGACGGCTCGTAGAGGAAATCGATCGGAGAAGCCTCCGTTACCGCGCCCGCGACCTGCGCGCGCGACACGGGCAGCAGCGGCTCGACGAGGACGCGCTGCTGCACGGCCGACTTGAACTCGTTGTAGACGAGGTAGACGGCGTCGGTGCGGCCGTTGACGAAGGCGTCGACGACGATGCTCGCGACCTGACGCGACAGATCGCCCGCCGTCGCGCCGTTCGCGCCCGGCAGCTCGTGCTTCACGGTGAGCTTGCGGCGGCGGTAGTAGTCGCGGCCCTTCTTGCCGACGATCTCGAGCGAGAGCTCGGCGTCGGGGTGCTCGGCGCCAAACTTGGCGATGGCGCGCGTGACGTTGGCGTTGAAGCCGCCCGCGAGGCCGCGATCGGAGGTGATGGCGACGAGCGTGACGCGCTTCGGGTCGCGCCGCTCGAGCAGCGGGTGCGCCTCGGCGCCCGCGCGCGCCGCGACCTGGCTGATGACCTCGACGAGCGCGTTGGCGTACGGGCGCGCCGCGAGGATCGCGTCCTGCGCGCCGCGCAGGCGCGCCGCCGACACCAGCTTCATGGCGCGCGTGATCTTCTGCGTCGATTTCTTCGACGCGATCTGCGTTCGTATGCTCTTGAGAGAGGGCATGTCGATCTAGCGACTAAGCCGCCGCCTGCGCGTCGGGCGCGAACTCCTTGGCGAAGCCGGCGAGCGCCGCCTTCATCGTGTTCGACAGCGCGTCCCACGCCTTGCCGTTGTTGCCCTTCTCCTTCATCTCGGTCCACACGGCCGGCTGGCGCGCGTCGACGTAGGCATACAGCTCGCGCTCGTAGCGGCCGAGCGACTCGATGGGCAGGTTGTCCGTGAAGCCGTTCGTGACGGCGAAGAGGATGAGGACCTGCCGCTCGACGGGCAGCGGCGCGTACTGGCCCTGCTTGAGGAGCTCCGTCATGCGCGCGCCGCGAGCGAGCTGTTGCTGCGTCGCCTTGTCGAGGTCGGAGCCGAACTGCGCGAAGGCCGCGAGCTCACGATACTGCGCGAGCTCGAGCCGCAGCTTGCCGGCGACCTTCTTCATGGCGACGATCTGCGCGGCGCCGCCGACGCGCGACACCGAGATGCCGGCGTTCACGGCCGGGCGCTGGCCCGAGTAGAACAGATCGCTCTCGAGGAAGATCTGGCCGTCGGTGATGGAAATCACGTTCGTCGGGATGTACGCCGACACGTCGCCGGCCTGCGTCTCGATGATGGGGAGCGCCGTGAGCGAGCCCGCGCCGTCCTTGTCCGACAGCTTCGCGGCGCGCTCGAGCAGGCGCGAGTGGAGGTAGAACACGTCGCCCGGGAACGCCTCGCGGCCCGGCGGGCGGCGGAGCAGGAGCGAGAGCTGGCGGTACGCGACGGCCTGCTTCGACAGATCGTCATAGACGATGAGCGCGTGCTTGCCGCTGTCGCGGTAGTACTCGGCCATCGTGACGCCCGTGTACGGCGCGAGGTACTGCAGCGGCGCCGGCTCGGACGCCGTCGCGGCGATGATCGTCGTGTACTCGAGCGCGCCCGTCTCGCGCAGCTTCTCGACGACGGCGGCGACCGTCGACTGCTTCTGGCCGATGGCCACGTAGAAGCAGTGCATGTTCTGGCCCTTCTGATTGATGATCGCGTCGACGGCGACGGCGGTCTTGCCAGTCTGGCGGTCGCCGATGATGAGCTCACGCTGGCCGCGGCCGATCGGGATCATGGCGTCGATGGCCTTGATGCCCGTCTGCATGGGCTCGTGCACGCCCTTGCGCGCGATGATGCCCGGCGCCTTGACCTCGATCTTGCGCGAGTCCTTGGCGGCGATGGGGCCCTTGCCGTCGATCGGCACGCCCAGCGCGTTGACGACGCGGCCCGCGAGCGCGTCGCCCACGGGGACCTGCGCGATCTTGCCCGTGCGCTTCACGGTGTCGCCCTCGCGCACGTGCTCGTAGTCGCCGAGGAGCGCGACGCCGACGTTGTCCTCTTCGAGGTTGAGCACGAGGCCCACGACGTTGTGCCCGAAGTCGAGGAGCTCGCCCGCCATGGCCGCCTCGAGGCCGTACACGCGCGCGATGCCGTCGCCGGCCTCGAGCACGGTGCCCGTCTCGCTGACGGCGACCTTCTGGTCGAATCCGTCGATCTCTTTACGAATGATCTGAGAGATTTCTTCGGCGCGGATTTGCATGGTCTGTTCCTTGTGTCCTTCTGAGGCGAGACTGACGATCTAGTTGAGGAGCTTGTCGCGGAGCGTGCCGAGCTGCGTGCGGACGCTTCCGTCGAGGACGAGATCACCGACGCGCGCGACGATGCCGCCGATGAGAGAGGCGTCGATCGACGTCTCGACGATGACCTGCTTGCCCGTGCGGCGCGCGAGCGACTGGCGGACGCGCTCGAGCTCGGCGGGGCCGAGCGCCTGCGCCGAGGTCACGTGCGCGCGCACGCGCCCCGTGTGCTCGTCGGCCATCTCGCGGTACGCCCGCGCGATGTGCGGCACGGCGGAGAGGCGGCGACGCTCGAGCAGCAGCAGCACGAACTTCTGCACGTCGGCCGTCGGCGCGACGCGCGGCAACAGGCTCTGCAGCACGGCGCGCTTCTCGGACGCCTTGAAAACCGGGTTGGCGAGCGCGTCGCGCAGCTCGGCTGAGCCCGTCCACAGCGCCGCGAAGTCCTCGAGCTCCTTGCCGAGCTGCTCGAAGTTGCCGCGGTCGACGCCGATCGAGAACAAGGCGCGCGCGTAGCGGCGCGAAACGGATCCCGCGGCCATCAGGCGCTCCTTCCCGTGGGCGCGCCCGTGGCATCAGCCACGTTGCTCACGAATGTGTCGACGAGCCGCTGCTGGTCGCCGGCGTTGAACGACTTCGTGACGAGCTGCTCGGCGATGCGCACGGCGGCCTCGGCGACCTCGCGGCGGAGCGTCGCCTCGGCCTCCTTCACCTGCTGATCGAGCAAGAACCTCGTCTCGTCGCCGATGCGCTTGGCGCGCTCCTCGGCCGCGGCGATGAGGCGCTGCTTCTCGTCCTCCGCCTCCTGCTTGATGCCGGCGCGCATGGCCGCGATCTCGCCCTCGAGCGACGCGAGCCGCTTGCCCTGCTCGGCGGCGCGCAGCTCGGCGCTCGAGCGCGCCTCGGCCGCCGCGACGAGATCCGCCTTCAGCTGCTGGTGCCGCGCGAGCAGCGCCTTGTTGATGGCCTTGCCGCCGAACCAGCCGAGGATCCCGGCGAGCACGGCGAAGTTGACGAGCTGGAGCGCGAGCCGCTTGACGTCGAGCTTGGGCGCGGGCTCACCACCCTCGGGGCCCTGCTCGGCAGCGACGGCCTCGCCGATCTTCTCTCCTTCACTGGCGGACGCCAGCGCGGGCGCGACCACGAGGACGGCGCACGCGAGCGAGAGCACGCGCACGCCCGCGAGCAAGCGGTGCACGAATCGCCGCGACGCGCGCCTCACGCCGCCACCTCGCGGCCCAGGATCTTGCGCGCCGCCTGCGCGCCGACCTCGGTCGCCATCTGCTGGAGCTTCGCGCGCTCCGTCGTGAGCGTCGCCGCGACGCGCGTGCGCGCATCGGCGAGCGTCTTCTGCGCCGCCGCGTTCGCGGCCGCCATCAGCTCTTGCTCGCGGCGGTGCGCGACGGCGCGCGCCTCGGCGCGCTCGCCCGCGCCCACGCGCCGCGCCTCTGCCAGCGTCTTCTCGGCCTGCGCGAGCCGCTCGGCTGCCTCGGCCTCGAGCCGTACGGCGTCCTGCTTGTAGCCGTCGACGCGCGTCGTGCGCTCACCGAGCACCTTCAGGTAGGGGCGCCACAAGAACTGGCGCAACACCACCAGCAAGAAGAGGAACAACCCGAGCTGGATGAGCGCCGTCCCGTCCAGATCGATGAGCTGCGGCTCATGCGACTGCGGCGCGACGGCGGAGAGCAAAAAAAGCGCGGAGGTCATGTAGAAAAACCCGCGCGTCCGTTACCAAATTGGGCCGGTCGAGTCAAGACCCGAGGCCACCGCCCTCGATTTTGCGTCGAGGTTTTGTCCCGTGCGACTCAGTCGACCGACACTTCGGACGCGGCGGCGACCGAAGCGCGGCCCTTGGCCGTGCCCGCGCCGTTCGGCTCCATCTGGCACTGACCGTCGAAGATCACGCCCCTGTCGATCGAGAGCGAGGGGGTCGAGATGTTGCCGCGCACGCGCGCCGGCGTGTGGATCTCGACCGAGCGCTTCGCGTGAATGTTCCCGTGGACCGTGCCCTCGATGATGATGGCGCCCACGCTGATCTCGGCGTTGACCTCGGCGCCCTCGCCGATGATGAGCGTGTCGTCCGTGAAGATCTCACCCGACAGCTTGCCGTCGACACGCACGGTGCCCTCGAACGACAGCTTGCCCTCGAACTCGCTGCCGCGACCGAGGAGCGTCGTGACCTCGCCCTCGATGGCAGTAGCGCTGCTGTTCGTCTGAGCCGGCGTCAGGGCCATGTGTCACTTCTCCTTCGGGGACCTTTCGCGAAAACACGAAAGAGACCGCCAACCTAGCGCCGCGCCAACGAACTTGTCAATGCGCGAACATCGAACGCACCTGATCGCCGCGGCCGCCGAAAAGCTGGAAATCGATGCTACCCTGGAGGTCGCGATATGGAGCTCACGATCGAAACCGAGCGCGAGGCGCCAGGCCGCTGGATCGCCGAGGTCACACAGCTCTCGGGCGTCATGGTCTATGGCAAGACGAAGGCGGAGGCCGTTCGAAAGGCCAAGGACCTCGCACGCAAAGTTCTCGCAGACCGGCTGAAGCACGGCGAACCGATCCCCGGCGACCTCACGTTCCGATCGCGCGCCGCCCAGGCGACCGTTTAGAAATCGCGGTGCCCCGCGTGGGCACCTGGCCGGCCAGCCGTGCGAGACTGGTCGTCGTGGCGCTGCGACGGCTGGGCTGGGTATCGAAACGCCAGACGGGTTCTCACCGAACGCTCGCTCGGCCCGGCTGGCCGGACTTCATTTTCGCCTTTCACGAAGCCGATGAGATCGGACCGCGCATGCTCGCGAGGGTCGCGAGGGTCGCGAAAAGAACAGGGCTTCGTCCCGACGATTTGCGCTAGGGCTTGTCCCGCCGCCACGCCGGGATCTCGGTCTTCGACAGATCGAGGTCGGCGCCGGGCGTCGCGGCGGGGCCGTGCGCCTGCGCGTGGGCGGCCGCGACGACGGCGGCCAGCGCGGCCGTCTCTTCGTCGGGCGTCGCGGGTTGCAGCTCCGACTTGTGGCGCTCGATGAAGCCCGTGTCGTAGTCGCCCGCGATGAAGGCCGGGTTGCGCATGACCTGGCGGTGGAACGGCAGGTTCGTGCGGATGCCGCCCACGTGGTACTCGGCGAGCGCGCGGCGCATGCGGCCGATCGCGGCCTCGCGCGTGTCGGCCCACGTGCACAGCTTCGAGATCATCGGGTCGTAGTGCACCGAGATCACGCTGCCCTCCGTGACGCCCGAGTCGTCGCGCACGCCCGGCCCCGACGGCACGCGCAGCGACGTGATCGTGCCAGGCGACGGCAGGAACTTCACGGGGTCCTCGGCGTAGACGCGGCATTCGATGGCGGCGCCACGGCGCGGGATCGCCTCCTGCGCCAGCGGGATGCGCTCGCCCTGCGCGACGGCCAGCTGCCAGCGCACGAGGTCGACGCCCGTGACGAGCTCCGTGATCGGGTGCTCGACCTGCAGGCGCGTGTTCATCTCGAGAAAGTAGAAGCCCCTGGTCGCGCCGTCGTAGAGCATTTCAATCGTTCCAGCGCCCACGTAGCCGACGGACTTCGCGGCGCGCACGGCGACCTCGCCCATCATCATGCGCGTGGCGTCGTCGATCGCGGGCGACGGCGACTCCTCGATGACCTTCTGATTGCGACGCTGGATCGAGCAGTCGCGCTCGTACAAATGAACGGCGCCGCCGTGCTCGTCGCCGAACACCTGGATCTCGATGTGGCGCGGCCGCACGATGGCCTTCTCTAGATAGACGGTGTCGTCGCCGAAGGCGGCCTTGGCCTCGCGCTGCGCGCCCGCGAGCGCCGCCTCGAGCTTGTCCTCGCTGTCGACGAGGCGCATGCCACGCCCGCCGCCGCCCGCCGCCGCCTTCAGCATGACGGGATAACCGACGCGCGCCGCCGCCGCCTTCGCCGCCACGGCGTTGGGGAAACCCTTGCCGCCCTCGCCGTTGTCGCCGGGCACGACGGGCACGCCCGCGGCCTGCATGAGCGCGCGCGCCGCCGTCTTGCCGCCCATCGAGCGGATCGCCGACGGCGGCGGCCCGATGAACGTCGCGCCCGCGGCCGCGACCGCCTCGGCGAACGCCGCGTTCTCCGACAAGAAGCCGTAGCCCGGATGCACGCCGCTCGCGCCCGTCTTCTTGATGGCGTCGATGAGCTTGTCGACGACGAGGTAGCTCTCGCGCGCGGGCGCGCCGCCGATCGCGACCGCCTCGTCGGCCATGCGCACGTGCACGGCGTTCTTGTCAGCCTCCGAGTAGACGGCGACCGTGCGGATGTCGAGCTCGCGGCACGCGCGCATCACGCGGCACGCGATCTCGCCGCGGTTCGCGACGAGGACCTTCGTGATTTTTCGCGCCGGCATCAGTATCCCGCCGGTCCGCTGGGGCTGCGCGGCTCGGAGGCCGCGTCGATGCCCTTGCCGGCGCGCACGAGGACGTTGACCTTGCCGACGGGACCGGGCGCGGGTTTGATCTTCTGACCGTCCCGCGCGAGCGCGTCGAGCGTCGGCTGCGGGAAGCCCGCCTCGACGCCGAGCACCGCTGGGAACCATTGGTCGTGGACGCGCGGCGCGGCCACGGCCGCCTGCGCGTCGAGGTTCCAGTCGACGACGTCGAGCAGCACCTGCGTCGTCGACGTGATGATCGTGGGGCCGCCCGCGCCGCCCACGACGACCTTCACCTTGTCGCCGTCCATGACGATCGTGGGCGTCATCGACGACAGCGGGCGCTTCTTCGGCGCGACGGCGTTCTGCTCGTTGCCGATGAGGCCGAACGCGTTGGGCACGCCGACCTGCATGACGAAGTCATCCATCTGATCGTTGAGCACGATGCCCGTCGTGCCCGCGACGAGCCGCGCGCCGAAGGAAAGGTTCACCGTCGTCGTGAGCGACACGGCGTTGCCCGCGGCGTCGATGATCGCGAGGTGCGTCGTGCCGCCGTCGCGCGGCGGCGCGGCGGGCGCGCCCAGCGACCCGTAGGCGTCGCTCGGCAGCACGGCGTTCGGCTTCACGCGCTTCGCGAGCTCGCGGGCGTAGGCGGCGCTCGTGAGCTTCGCAACATCCACAGTCACGAAGTCAGGATCTCCGAGGAAACGCGCGCGATCGGCGAACGCGTGCTTGAACGCCTCGGTGAGCGACTGCAGGTACGCGGGCGACTGCGGGCCGTCCTTCGGGAGATCGGCGGGCGTCGGATAGAGCGCGTCGAGGATGCCCAGCGTCTCGATGAGCGCGACGCCGCCCGACGAAGGCGGCGGCATCGTGAGCACGCGCAGGCCGCGATGGCTCGTCTCGAGCGGCGCGCGCTCGGTGGGCGCGTACGCCGCGAGATCCTCCGTCGTCATGACGCCGCCCCCGGCCGTGACCGCCTTGACGATCTCGGCGGCGATCGGCCCTTTGTAGAAGGCGCCCGGCCCGCCCGCCTTCAGCTTCGCGAGCGTCGCCGCGAGCGCGGGGCGCTTGAAGATCTCCTTCTCCTTCGGCGGCGTCGGCGTCACGAACATCCGCGTGAACACGGGATCGGCGGGCGCAGGATCCTTCGCGAGC
>DATAZS010000292.1:0-10972 GCA_036271915.1 Polyangia bacterium | reverse complement strand
GCTCCCGCCGTCGCCGCGCGCCTCGCGGGCCGCCACTTCGACTATCACGAGGCCGGGCTCCGCCTGCACCCGATTGGGCTCAACCTGCGCGTGCTCGCCATCATGGGCGTGCTGGCGTTCCCGCCTTTCTTCTTCGGGTTCTTCGCCTTCTACAACTACACGTGCGGCCACGCGGGCCGGTGGCTCGCGCCGTACTTCGGCGCGCTGTGCCACCACTGGCAAGGCTTCGGCGCGGGCGCGTTCCGCCTGCCCGATCGCTTCGCGCTCACGGCCCTCAACCAGCTGGTCGTCGTCGCGATCCCCGAGGAGCTCTTCTTCCGCGGCTACCTCCTCGTGCGCCTCGAGCGCGTGTGGCGCCCCACGCATCGCCTGTGGGGCGCGCCCGTGGGCTGGGCCCTCCTCATGTCGAGCGCGCTCTTCGCGCTGGGCCACCTCGCCGTCGTGCCGAGCCCCCAGCGCCTCGCCGTCTTCTTCCCCGCCCTCGTCTTCGGCTGGATGCGCGGCCGCACGGGCTCGATCGCCGCCGGCGCCACGTTCCACGCGCTGTGCAACATCGTCGCCGACGTGCTGCACACCAGCTTTTTCTTTTGAAGCAGGGCGCTGAGTAGGCTCGACGATCAGCTCATCGCAAGCGGGCGCGCCAGTAGCCCGGACGACGCCGTTCGTGCGCAATCGCGACCACGCGAACGACCGCATCGAGATCGATGAAGGCGACGGAGAATGGGAAGCGACGCGTTGCCACGCGGCGAACGGCAAGGCTCGGTTCTGCCCCCGGATACAAAGGGAATCGTTCTGGATCGCGTGCGGCAGCCTCGAGAACAGCATCGACGGCCGTGAGGAGCTCGCGCCCGAGCCCCTTGCGTCGGAGCTCGTACCAATCAACTGCCGCGGCCAGCTCTTCCGTAGCTTCCGGCTCGATCCGGATCGGCTTCATCGCCCGCGAAGCTTCGACTCGATCTCGTCGCGGGCGGCCCGCCAGTCCTGTCCACCGTCAGGATCTGCGTGGACGCGAAGTGCCCGTTCGTCGATCTCGGCTACCCATGCTGCTTTAGCGCCCGGATCCACGGGTCCGTCCAAACTCGCGACCAGCTCAAGAGCGACCTCCGCGCGTTCCTCGTCTGTGAGGTCGAGAGCCTCGTCGAGAACCTTCTGCGCGCGACCGCTCATACCCTCAAGCTTAGCCGTCGCGGGCCCCGTGGACGACTCGAATCTTGTACCTTCGCCGTGAGGCGAGGATTGCTCAACTCTTTCGCTGGGTCATTTCCACGTAGCGGAGCTTGAGGTCGTAGACCAGGCCCTCTATGAGCTTCTGCTCTTCGGGGGTCAAGTTGCCGCGGGTCTTGTGCTGCAGCATCGAGAGGATGTCGATGGTGTTCTTCGCCATCGGCAGGTCGATCTCGGGGCCGGCGGAGCCGGGGCGCTCGAGCTCGCCGAGGTGCAGCAGCGCCGAGCTGCCGAGCGAGAGCACGAACGTGTGGAAGTCGATCGCGGGCGGCGCGGTCTGCGCCTGCGCCGCCGCGGGCGACGACGTCTGTTCGACGCGCGCCTCGCCCTTTTCGTCGGCGAAGATGCGCCGATCGGTGACGGTGAAACCGCCCTTTTCGCTCTTGGCGTCCGAGCTCATGGCCGGAAGACTACGCCAAAACGGGGCGTTCGGTCACTTGGCCGTGTCGGTCTCGTCGGCGTCGTCCAGCTCGTCGTCGTCGTCGAGATCGTCGTCCTGCGGGCCGCCGAACACGCCCTTCCCGGCGACGTCCTCGAGCGTCTTCAGGTGCTTGTCGTAGTCCTTGCGCGTGATCAGCCCCTTCTTGATGGTGCGATCGATCGTGCGCTTGTCGTAGAGGCGGTCGCTCTTGGCTTCCTTGGCTTCTGCTTCGCGAGTCATGACGAGGTTTAGCTAGCACAAAGGCCGGAAATATCCTAGTCGAGGGCTCGGTTGTAAGCTGGCGGCCGCCCCACCCCCTCTCTATAAGGAGCCTCGGAAAAGTCCATGGACGTCAGGGTCATCAACGAGCTGGTGCACGAGCAATCTGCCTTCGTCGAGTCGCTCACGGCGGAGGTCGGCAAGGTCATCGTCGGACAGAAGACGATGATCGAGCGCCTCCTCATCGGGCTGCTCACGGGCGGCCACGTGCTGCTCGAGGGCGTGCCGGGCCTCGCGAAGACGCTCACGGTGAAGACGCTCGCGGACTCGCTCGCCATGAGCTTCAAACGCGTGCAGTTCACGCCCGACCTGCTGCCCGCCGACATCGTCGGCACCGTGATCTACAACCAGGCGCGCAGCGAGTTCATCCCGAAGAAGGGCCCGATCTTCGCGAACCTCGTGCTCGCCGACGAGATCAACCGCGCGCCCGCGAAGGTGCAGTCGGCGCTGCTCGAGGCGATGCAGGAACGGCAGGTCACGATCGGCGACACGACGCATCCGCTGCCCGATCCGTTCCTCGTCATGGCGACGCAAAATCCGATCGAGCAGGAGGGCACGTACGCGCTGCCCGAGGCGCAGCTCGATCGCTTCATGCTCATGATCAAGGTCGGCTACCCGACGAAGGAGGACGAGCGCCTCATCATGGACCGCATGACGAGCGGCATGAAGGTGAGCGCGTCGCCCGTCGCGACCCCGCAGCGCATCGCCGAGGCGCGCTCCGTCGTCCAACAGGTCTACATCGACGAGAAGATCCGCGACTACATCGTGAGCATCGTGCACGCGACGCGCGAGCCGAAGGCGCACGGCCTGGGCCAGCTGGCCGACTTCATCTCGTTCGGCGCGAGCCCGCGCGCGTCGATCTACCTCAACCTCGCGGCGCGCGCGCACGCGTTCCTGCGCCACCGCGGCTACGTCACGCCCGAGGACATCAAGGCCGTGGGCGTCGACGTGCTCCGCCACCGCGTCATCCTCACGTACGAGGCCGAGGCCGAGGAGATCACGACCGAGACGATCATCCGCAAGCTGTTCGAGCACGTCGAAGTCCCGTAGCGCGCGCCGTCGTCCGTCATGCTCACGCGCGACCTTCTCAAGAAGATCCGAAAGATCGAGATCGTCACCGAGCGCCTCGTGCGCGATCGGATGGCGGGGCAGTACCACTCTGTCTTCAAGGGCAGCGGCATCGCGTTCTCCGAGGTGCGCCAGTACATGGCGGGCGACGACATCCGGCAGATCGACTGGAACGTGTCGGCGCGCATGAACGAGGCCTACGTCAAGCTCTTCACCGAAGAGCGCGAGATGACCGTGCTGCTGCTCGTCGACATGTCGGCGTCGGGGCGCTTCGGGTCGCGCGTACAGGAGAAGCGCGAGCTGGCCGCCGAGATCGCGGCCGTCATCGCCTTTTCGGCGATCAAGAACAACGACCGCGTCGGGCTCGTGATCTTCACCGACGACGTCGAGCACTTCGTGCCTCCGAAGAAGGGCAAGAAGCACGTCTTACGCGTCATCAGCGAGATCCTATCGTTCGAACCGAAGAGCCGTCGTACGAACCTGTCAGCGGCGCTGCAGTTCGTGGGGCGCATCGCGCGGCGGCGCGCCGTGACGTTCCTCATCTCGGACTTTCTCGCGCCCGCGGCGACGTACGAGCGCGCGATGCGCATCACGGCGCGGCGCCACGATCTCGTGCCCGTGAGCGTGACCGATCCGCTGGAGCACGCGCTGCCCGACGTCGGGCTCGTCGAGCTCGAGGATCCCGAGACGGGCGAGATCGTCGTGTTCGACACGAGCGGCCCCGAGAGCCGCGCGTTCGCGCGCGACGCGAAGAAGCTGCTCGACGCGCGCGAGTCGCTGTTTCGGCGGCTCGACATGGACGCCGTGCGCGTGAGCACGGACAAGCCGTACTTGCCAGCGCTCACGACGTTCTTCGAGGCGCGCGCGCGGAGGCTGCGACATTGAAGCGCGCGCTCGCGGTTCTATTTGTGCTCGGCCTCGCGTCGACGGCGCGCGCGGCGATCGTCGACGCGCCCTCTCCCGATGCCGGCGTCGTCGATCGCGACGCGCCCACCGTCGCGGCGCGCCTGCAGGCGGGCGACACGATCCACGTCGGCGACGCCGTGACCTTCGTCGTGACGGCGATCTCGCGGCGCAACGTCCCCGTGAACCTGCCGGGCGCGCTGGATCTCGGCGCGTTCACCGTGCTCGATCACAAAGAGGGCGAGCAGGATCTGGGCGACGGCCGCGTGCGCCACGAGTTCACGCTCACGATCGCGGCGTACGAGCCGGGCGAAAAGGAGATCCCCGCCGTCGAGGTGACCTACCTCGGCAAGGCGGGCGACGTGCGCACGGCGCGCACGGCGGCGGTCCCCGTGAAGGTGACGAGCCTCATCGCCAACGAGCCCGAGCCCGCGCTGAAAGAGGCGACGGCCCCCGTCGTCGTCATGGAGGAGAACCGCCTCCTGATTTACCTGGGCGCCGGGCTGCTCGCCGCCGCGCTCGGGGCGTTCGTCGCGTGGCTCATCGTGCGGCGGATGCGCGCGCGCATCGCGGCGCGCCCGGGACCGCCGCCGCGGCCCGCGCACGAGATCGCGCTCGAGAGGCTCGATCGCCTGGGTCAGTACGGCTTCCTCGAGGACGCCGACAACCGCCCGTTCTATTTTTCCGTATCGGAGGTCATCCGCGAGTACCTCGGCGCGCGCTTCGGCTTCGACTCGCTCGAGCTCACGACCGACGAGCTCATCGACGAGCTCAAGCGCAACGGCCGCGACCTCGGCCTCATCCAGGGCGAGATCACGGGCTGGCTCTCGGCCTGCGACCTCGTGAAGTTCGCGAAGATCTCGCCGTCGGCCGCCGAGGCGCGCGGCTCGCTCGAGACGGCGCTGCGCATCGTGACCTCGACGCGCCCGCGCCCCGAGGTGCCGGCCGACGCGCCCGCGACGGGCCCGGAGGTGGCGCGTGGCTGAGAGCAAGTCGACCGGGCGCGCGCCCATCCCCTCCCTGCTGCTCGTCGCCGTGTTCGTGCCGCTCGCGATCGGCTACCTCGTGCTCCTGCGCAACGTCGAGGGCTTCCGCTTCGCGCACCCAGGCGCCCTCGCGCTCGTGCCGCTCGCTGTCGCGCTCGTGCTGTGGGCCGGCCTGCGGCGCGGCCCCAGCCGGCGCGCCGTGTTCTCGTACTCGCGCGCGTCCGAGCTGCGCGCGCAGCCGCGCGGCTTCGTGGCGCGCCTCGCCGATCTGCCCATGGTCTTGCGCGTCGCCGCCGTCGTGCTGATCGGCGTCGCGCTCGCGCGCCCGCAGACGACGCGCGTGTCCGACGACATCGAGGTCGAGGGCATCGACATCGTCATCGCGCTCGACGTCTCGGGCTCGATGGCCGAGACTGACCTGCAGCCGAACCGGCTCGACGCCGCGAAGATGGTCATCGAGGACTTCGTGCGACGGCGCCCGTCCGATCGCATCGGCCTCGTCATCTTCGGCCGCGAGGCCTTCACCGACGTCCCGCTCACGCTGGACCACGGCACGTTCCTGCGCATGCTGTCCGAGCTGCGCCTCGGCATCGTCGACGGCCACGCGACCGCCATCGGCAACGGCATCGGCGTCGCGCTCAACCGCCTGCGCCACTCCGACGCCAAGACGAAGGTCATCATCGTGCTCACCGACGGCGAGAACAACGCCGGCAACATCTCGCCCGAGGAAGCCGCCCGCTACGCGCAGACGATGAAGGTGAAGATCTACACGATCCTCGCGGGCAACAACGATCCCGAGGCCGCGAACCCGCAGACCGGCGCGCAGCGCAACCCCGTCAACCCGAAGCTGCTCGAGCAGATCGCGTCGATGACGGGCGGCACGCCCTACCTCGCGACCGACACGCGCGCGCTCGCCGAGCGCTTCCAGAAGATCCTCGAGGATCTCGAGAAGTCGCGCCTGCACGACCGCGGCATCATGTACAGCGAGCTGTACCGGCGGTTTCTGCTCGCGGGCTTCGGCCTGCTGCTGCTCGAGCTCGCGCTCGGCCTCACGCGCCTGCGGAGGCTGCCCTAGTGCGCTTCGCGAACCCGCACGCGCTGTGGTTGTTGCTGACGGTGCCCGCGGCGATCCTCGCGTACGCGCTGGCGTTCGCGCGACGGCGCCGGCTGCTCGCGCGCCTGGGCGACGCGCCGCTCGTCGCCAAGATGGCGGCCGACGTCTCGATGGGACGCAAGCGCGCACGCGCGGCGCTCGTCGTCGTCGCGCTCGCCCTCGCGGCGACGGCGCTCGCGCGGCCGCAGGCGGGCGGGCGCGCGCGGCTCACGAAGCAGCCGGGTCTCGACATGGTCGTCGCGCTCGACTTCTCGCGCTCGATGCTCGCGAAGGACGTGTACCCGTCGCGCCTCGAACGCGCCAAGCGCGAGCTCGAGCAGCTCATGGACGGCCTCGCGGGCGATCGCATCGGCCTCGTCGCGTTCGCGGGCGAGACGCTCTCGTACCCACCGACGACAGATTACGCCGCCGTGAAATTGTTCTGGCGCGACCTCAACCCGTGGGACATGCCCGTGGGCGGCACGGCGATCGGACAGGCGATGAAGGCGTCGCTCGATCTGCTAACGCGCCTGCGCGCCGCGGGCGGCCCCACGCGCGCGCAGGTCATCCTGTTGCTCACCGACGGCGAGGACACCGACAGCGAGCCGCTCGCCATGGCCGACGAGGCGGCGAAGCTGGGCGTCAAGGTGTTCACGGTCGGCATCGGCTCGCGCTCGGGCGAGCTCATCCCCGAGTACGACGAGACCGGCAAGGTCACGGGGTACGTCAAGGACGAAGGCGGCAAGTACGTCACGTCGCGCCTCGCCGAGGACATGCTGGTCCAGATCGCGCAGAAGACGGGCGGCGAGTACTTCCACGCCGATCCCAAGCAGTTCGGCGTCGACGAGATCGCGCACGCGCTGGCCGGCCTCAAGCGCTCGGAGAACGAGGCGCGCGTCGTCAAGCAGTACGACGAGGTCTACGAGCTGCTGCTGCTGCCGGCGTTCCTGCTGCTCGTGGGCGAGGCGTGCATGAGCGAGCGACGTCGCCGCGCGCGCGTCGAGGCGGCGTCGTGAGGCGCGAGCTCGTCCTGCTCGTCGCGCTCTCGCCGCTGCTGGCGGCGTGGGAGCCGCTGCGCAGCCGCAACGGCGAGATCGAGCAGGGCAACGCGCTCATGAAGAGCGGCAACGCCGAGGAGGCGCTCAAGCACTACGACAAGGCCGCGGCGGCGCTGCCCGGCGATCCGGGCGTGCACTTCGATCGCGGCGCCGCGCTGTACGGCCTCTCGCGCTTCGACGAGGCGGGCCAGGAGTTCCTGCGCGCCACCGAGGCCAAGGACGGCGCGCTCAAGGCCCAGGCCTTCTACAACCTGGGCAACGCCTTCTTCAAGAAGGAGAAGTTCAAGGAGGCCGTCGAGGCCTACAAGCGCACGTTGGCGCTCGATCCGCGCGACGAGCGCGCGAAGTGGAACCTGGAGATCGCGCTCCGCAAGGAGCAGCAGCAGAAGGACAAGGACAAGGACAAGGACAACAAAGACAAAAAGGATCAGGACAAGAACAAGAAGGACGACCAGAAGAAAGACGATCAGAAGAAGGATCAGGACAAGAAGAAGCCCGACGAACCGAAGAAAGACGAAAACAAGGAAAACAAGAAGGACGAGCCGAAGCCGCAAGATCAGAGGAACGATCAGAAGGACCAGCAGAAGCAGGACCAGCAAAAGAACGACAAGCAGCCCCCTCCCGACGAGCAGCAGATGGGCGCCGTCCTCGACAACCTGGAGCGCAGCCCCAAGGATCTCGAGAAAGAGCGGGCGCGCCTGCGCGCGGTTCGCCGCGCTCCGCCCGCGCGAGACTGGTAAACAGGGACTCGCCGATGCGCCGCCCACCCCGCTCGCTCCTCGCCGCGCTCTCGCTCGCGGCGCTCGCGACGCTCTGCCTCGCGCGCGCCGCCGCGGCGGCCGACGCGGCGTTCGTCGTCGAGCTCGATCGCGAGGCCGTCGCGCCCGGCGAGCCGTTCGTTTGCCAGGTGACGCTCACGACCGCCAACGAGGACGTCGACGGCTACAAGGCGCCCGACTTCAAGGGGCTGCGCGTGCTCTCGGCGCCGCAGTACCCGAGCCGCTCGACGCAGATGCAGATGAGCGGCGGCCAGACCACCGTGCAGAGCAGCTACTCGTGGAGCTACCAGCTCATGGTGCCGCCCGGCGCCAAAGGGCCGTTCGTCATCGGCGGCGCGCGCGCGCGCCTCGGCTCGCGCGAGATCAAATCCAACACGATCAACGTTCGCGTCGGCAAGAGCGCGGGCGGTGGCGGCGCCGCGCCGCGCGGCCGCCAGCGCGGCGGCGGCTTCCCCTTCGATCTCTTCGGCGGCGGACAGCCCGAGCCGCAGCCGCAGTCCACGGCCAGCTCCGGCACGTTCATCCGCGCCGTCGCCGACAAGACGCGCGTCTACGTGGGCGAGCCCGTCGTCGTGACGTGGTCGATCTGCACGGGCCAGAACGGCATCAACGCCGCCGTCACGAACGATGCCCGCACCGACGGCTTCTGGAGCGAGGACGTCCCGTCGACGGTCCCGCGCGGCTCGTCGACGACGCAGACGATCGCGGGTCAGACGTACCAGGTCTCGACGCTGTCGCAGAAGGCGCTGTTCCCGCTGCGCGAGGGCAAGCTGACGATCACGCCCATGGAGGTCGACGCCGCGCAGGTCGACTTCTTCGGCATGGCCGTGCGCAAGCAGCACCTCAAGTCGGAGCCGCTCACGATCGAGGCCCTGCCGCTGCCGCGCGAGGGCCAGCCCGCGGGCTTCGACGCGGCCAACGTGGGCAAGTACACGCTGACGGCGCGCGCCGATCGCACGACGGTGTCCGTGGGCGAGGCCGTCACGATCACGCTCGAGGCCAAGGGCGTCGGCAATGTTCGCAACCTCAAGCTGCCCGTCATTGCGACGCCCGACGGTTGGAAGGCGTACCCGCCCAAGGAGACGGTGAACCTGGACGCGCCCGGCGGCGTGGGCGGCACGAAGGCGTCGGAGGTGCTGCTGCTGCCCGAGCGCCCGGGCGCCGTCATGATCCCGTCGGCCGAGCTCGCGACGTTCGATCCCGAGGCGAAGCGCTACGTCATGCTCAAGAGTGATCCGCTGCGCCTCGACGTCACGGGCGACGCCAAGGCCGCGGGCGCGCCGCACGTCGCGGGCACGGCCGCCGAGCCCAGCGTCGACAACGTCATCACGGCGGCCATTCGTCCCATTCGCGCGCGCTCGCGCCTCGAGCGCGACGTGGGCACGACGCTGCTGCGCTCGCGCGCCTTCGGCTGGATCCTGTTCTTCCCGCCGTTCGCGTTCGGCCTCACGATGATCGTCGAGCGCGTGCGCGAGCGGCTCGCGCTCGACACGAACCGCGGGCGTCGTCGCCGCATGCGCAGCCTCGTGCGCCAGCGCCTGCGCGCCGCCGAGGCGCACCGCGAGGCGGGCCGCGCCACGGACTTCTACATCGAGATCGAGCGCGTGCTGCGCGAGGTGCTCGCGTCGCGCCTGGGCCGCAGCGTCACGGGCCTGCGCCACGACGAGCTGTCGGCGCTGCTCGCGACGCGCGGCATGCCCGCCGAGCTCACGGCGCGCGTCCTCGCCGAGCTCGAGGCCTGCGACCTGGCGCGCTTCGCGCCCGGCGGCCAGACCGAGGCGGGCGCCGCCATGACCGAGACGCTCGGCCGCGCCGACGAGCTCATCGGCGCCGTCGAGAAGGCCCCGCTGCGCGAGGAAGGTCCGGCGTGAAGCGCGCGCGCATCATCTTCGCCGTCGCGCTCGCGCTGTGCGCGCTCGCGCGCCCCGCGCACGCCGATCGCCTGGAAGAGGCGTGGAAGCGCGGCAACGACGCGTACCTGCACGGCGACTACGACGCCGCCGTCGCCGCCTACGAGGAGCTCGACCGCGAGGACGTCGTGTCGCCCGACCTCTATTTCAACCTGGGCGACGCGTACTTCAAGAAGGGCGCGATCGGCCCCGCGATCTGGGCCTTCGAGCGCGCCGCCGCGCTGGACGCCGACGACGAGGACGTGCGCTACAACCTGGACCAGGCGCGCAAGCTGGCCGTGCGCCAGGCGCGCGACAAGATCGAGGGCGAGGATCGCGACCCGCTGTGGATCCGCGCCGTGACGTCGCTGTCACCGTCGGGCGAGACCTGGATCTTCGTCGCGCTCTACCTCGGCTTCTTCACCGTCCTGTTCACGCGCCGCCGCGCGAGCGACGACGCGCGCCCCGCGCTCACGACCGTCGCCGCGATCCTCGCCGTCGCGACGCTCCTCGCGGGCGGCGCGCTCACGGGCCGCACAGTGTTGGGGCGCGTGCCCTTCGGCGTGGTTTTGCCCGACGCGCTCGCCGTCAAAGAAGGGGCCGACATGAACTACAAGACCGGCTTCCAGATCCACGCGGGCTTGCGCGTGCGGCTGCTCGAGCGCGATCAGGACTGGCTGCGCATCAGGCTCGCGAACGGGCTCGAAGGGTGGGTGCGGGCGAAGGAGATCGGGCGGCTGTAGTCAGGCCGCCGTCTTCAAATTCTCACGAATCATCCGAGGGTGGCGCGCCGCGATCCGCAGGAGCCCGATCGCCGGACCCTCCGGCCGCCGACGGCCCTGTTCCCAGTTCCGCAAGGTATGCACGCTGATCCCCATCGCCTGCGCGAACTGCGTCTGCGAAAGGCCGACGAAGCGCCGAAGCGCGGCGACATCTTCGCCGGACTCAATCTGACCGAGGATCAGTCGCTTCCGGACACGAGCCGGAATGGCACGCGCCAGTTGTTCCTCAGTGAGCTCAGGAATATCGGTCATGTTGCCCTTCCCCGAACATGGGTTCGATACAGGTCGGTCTCGCGCTTCGTAGCCCAGCGCGCGCTGACGAGACGCACCGTTTCCTCTTCGCGCTCCGTGTAGACGACGAGAACGAGTCCCCGAACGATCGGACCGATCGCGATGAAGCGATCTTCTTCGTCCGAGTGCCCTTCGTCGAAGATCTCCAGGTAATCGTCGCCATGGGTGAAGAGGACACTCGCCTCCTCGAATGAAACAC
>DATAZS010000291.1:0-9901 GCA_036271915.1 Polyangia bacterium | reverse complement strand
GATGTGCTCGGGCGCCTCGGGCGTCGCGTCGATCTTCGGGCGCGGCGCGGGCCGCGCGACGAGCACGAGCGCGACGGCGCCCGCGAGCACGACGGGCGCGCCCACGATCCAGCGCGTGCGGGGCCGGACGTTGGCCCGCGGCGCGCCTCTGCGCGCGCGCACGGCCGCCGCGACGCGCGCGGGCGGGTGCTCGTTCAGGATCTCGCGGCTCGAGGCCGCGAGGCGCGCGATCTCGGCGTCGGCGTCGCGCCCCTCGGCGGCGAGGCGGGCGCGCACGTCGGCCGCCGCCGCGTCGTCGAGCTCGCCCTGCGCGAGCCGCTCGACGAGCCACTCCGGTGTCGTGTCTTCGTCCTTTCGAGTCGTCATGTTCAGACTCCTTCCAGCTCTTTCAGCCGTCCGCGCAGCGTCCGCAGCCGCTTGCGCACGCCCGACACGGACATCCCCGCCTCGCGCGCGGCCTCCTCCAACGTGAGGCCGTCGACGAGGTGCATGACGGCGATCGTGCGGCTCGAGGCCGCGAGCGGATCGTCGGCGCGGAACAGCTTCGCGAGGACGCTGCGCGCGGCGGTGCGCGACTCGTCGTCGGCGTCGCTGCCCGCGATGCGCTGGAGCAGGTCGTCGTCGCGATCCTCGGGGTGCCGCTTGTCGCCGCGCAGCTTGTTGAGGCAGACGTTCGTCGCCATGCGCAGCAACAGCGCCGACAGCGCGGCCTCGTCGAGGCGCGCCTCGTGCCGCAACAGGCTCACGAACACGTCCTGCATGGCGTCCTGCGCCTTGGCGTCGTGACGCAGCAGCGTCCGGCAGCGCCGGAGCACCATCGGTCCGTACTGCCGGTAGGTCCCTTCGACGTCGAGTGCCAAGTGAGCGCGTCCTCCCTCATGCCGGTTTAAACACCGGCGCGCGGGCGAAGTGTCACCTCATTTGTGAGGCGCGCCTAACTCAGCCGAACTGCACGGATCTCTTCGTTCCCGAGCCATAGGCCCAGCCCGTGATCGGGAACGTCACGGCAGCGTCGGCCGATGTGTCCTCGAGCGCGGCGCCGAGCGCGACGATCACGGGCACGAAGTGCTCGTGCGTCGGCAGCGACTCGCTCACGCCGGGCGCCTTCTGGCGGTAGCCCATGAGCGCGTCGACGTCCTTGCGCGCGAGCACGTCCGCCGACCACGCGTCGAACTCGGCCGCCCACTGCGGCGTGGGCGCGCTCGGGTCGAAGCTCATGCGGCGCAGGTTGTGCGTGAGGAAGCCGCTGCCCACGATGAGCACGCCCTCGCGGCGCAGCGGCGCGAGCGCCCGGCCCATGGCGAGCAGCTCGGTCGGCGCGAGCGACGGCAGCGACGCCTGCAAGACGGGCACGTCGGCGTCGGGGTACATCGCGACGAGCGGCACGTACGCGCCGTGATCGAGGCCGCGCTTGGGCTCGTCGATCGTCTGCCCCGCGCCCAGCAGCGCGCGCACGCGCGTCGCGAGCGCGGGTGCGCCCGGCGCCGCGTACTGCGTTTTGTAGAACTCGGCGGGGAAACCGTAGAAGTCGTAGACGAGCGGCACGGGCGTCGTCGCGCCCAGCGTCACCGGCTTGTCGAGCCAGTGCGCCGACAGCATGAGGATCGCTTTCGGCCGCGGCAGCTTGCCCGCCCAAACGTTGAGCTGCGACATCCACGGCTTGTCCGTGAGCAGCATCGGCGAGCCGTGCGCGAGGAAGATGCTGGGCATGAGCGTGGCGGTGGACATGACGGGCTCTCTCTTTTCGGGACGTCGGGTGCACGCGACCGCGCCTGCGGTGGTCAGGAGCTTGAGCGCGTCGCGACGATCCATGGGACGTCCGAGTTTCATCGGACTCGCAGTGGGATGCCAGCGGCCCCGGGGTAGATTCAGCGCATGAAGCTCCGCGCGCTCGTCGCCGCCTTGGCCGTCATCGTCACCTTCGTCGCGCCCGCGACCCGCGTGTCCGCGCAGGTCGAACGGATCATGCCCGTCAAAGATCCCGCGGACGCGCCCATGAAGGCGCTGCTCGACGCGCTCAAGTCCGACGCCTACGTTCTGTGGACCGAGACGGCGCCAAAGCTGTCGGGCGGCAAGCTGGCGTTCGAGGCCCTGCGCGCGCGCGTTGGCGCGCGGCTCCTCAAGGGCTACAAGACGACTCCCCTCGGGACGCTGCGCAAGCCCGACGGCGAGGTGCACCTGTGGAAGCTCGAGCCCGCCGCCGCGCGCGAGGACTTCGAGATTCGCCTCGTCATGAAGGATGCCCAGGTCACGTCGTTCGCGATCGAGTAGCGCGCAGGTATAGTGAGCGCGATGGCCGACGCGGCGACTCTGGCGCAGAACCCGTTCGCGCTCTTGTCGCTCATCGCGGCGCCCGCGGTGCTCACGAACTCGGCGTCGGTGCTCGCGCTGTCGACGAGCAACCGGTTCCTGCGCGCGAGCGAGCGGCTGCGCGCCATCGCGGCCCGCTACGACGAGGCCGCGCCGGCCGAGATGCGCGCGTTCGTCGTCACGCAGATCGAGCGCGCCGAGAAGCAGGCGTCCATGTTGCTGAAGGCGCTGCGCGCCGCCTACGTCGCCATCGGGTGCTTCGTGAGCGCGAGCCTGATCTCGATCCTGGGCGCGGGCGTGGCGTCATCATCGTTGCGCTCGGCGTTCACGATCTTCGCGGGGTTCGCGCTCCTCGTCGGGATCGTGGGCGCGTGCGGCATCGTGTGGGCGTGCGTGAACCTGCTGGGCGCGACGCGCCTCGCGCTCGTCAACTTGAGCGAGGACGCCGAGCAGATTCATCGCCGCGAGCGCGCGCGCACCGTCGCGCCGCCCGGCTGACGTCGCGGCCGCGCGCGCGGCATACTGCCGCCATGCCGAGCTTGCCGCTGTACCAGGTCGACGCCTTCACGCACCGCGCGTTCGCGGGCAACCCCGCGGCCATCTGCCCGCTCGACGGCGCGATCCCCGAGGCGCTCATGCAGGACATCGCCGCCGAGAACAACCTGTCGGAGACGGCGTTCTTCCATCGGCAGGGCGACGTGTTCGACCTGCGCTGGTTCACGCCCACGGTCGAGGTCGAGCTGTGCGGGCACGCGACGCTCGCGTCGGCGTTCGTCATCATGACGGAGCTCGAGCCGGGGCGCGCCGAGGTCGCCTTCCACACGAAGAGCGGCACGCTGACCGTGCGCCGCGAGAAGATCGACGCGAACGGGAGCGATCTCTACGTCATGGATTTTCCGTCGCGGCCCGCGACGCCCGCGCCCGAGCTCGCGGCCGAGGTCGCCGCGATGCTGGACGTTCGGCCCGTCGACGTGCTGCGCGGGCCGAGCCTGCTCGCCGTGCTCGAGACGGCGGACGACGTGCGGCGCTTGAAGCCCGACTTCGCGGCCATCGCGCGCGAGGGACACGCGCTGTGCGTGACGGCGCCCGCCGACGCCCAGCTGCCGGGCGTCGACTTCGTCTCGCGCTACTTCGCGCCGGCCCACGGCATCCCCGAGGATCCCGTCACGGGGTCGTCCTACACGACGCTCGCGCCGTACTGGGCGGCGCGCCTCGGCAAGCCCGCGCTGCGCGCGCGGCAGGTGAGCGTGCGCGGCGGCGACGTGCGCTGCGAAGATCGCGGCGCGCGCGTGCTCATCGCGGGGCAGGCCGCCCTCGTCATCAAGGGGACGCTGACATACTAGCCTGCTCGCGCTCCGCACGATCAGGCCGTCGGTCCCGCGCACGCGCGGCACGGTGAACAGCACGCACGCCGTCCCGAGCGCGACGACGACGGCGCCCTATGCGACCAGGCCAAGGCGCAGCGGCGCCGCGCGCAGGAACGACAGCGTCTCCTTCGTCGCGAGCAGCAGGTCGCACGTCATGAGCAGGGCGTTCATCGTCAGATTTGCGCGAGGCCGCCGTCGACGGCGAGCTCGGCGCCCGTGACGTACGAAGCGTCCGACGACGCGAGGAACAGCACGGCGCGCGCGACATCGTCAGGGGTTCCCCAGCGGCCGAGCGGCACCATGCGCTCGACGTAGGCGCGGATCTCGGGCGTGGCGTGCGCGCGCGACGTGAGCGGCGTCTCGACGGGGCCGGGGCTCACGACGTTGACGCGGATGCGTCGGCGCAGGACCTCGTCGTCGGCCGCCAGCGAGCGCGCGAGGCTGCGCACGGCGGCCTTGCTCGCGAGATAGAGCGCGTCGCCGGGGCGGCCGCGCGCGTGCGTCGCCGTCGCCGTGAACACGGCGGCGCCGCCGTCGCGGAACAGCGGCAACGCGCGCGCGAAGCAGAAGAAGACGCTCTTGACGTTCGTCGCCATGATTTGGTCGAAGAACGCGTCGTCGGTCTCGGCGAGGGGCGGACACTCGGACATGCCAGCGTTCGCGAAGAGGACGTCGAGGCCGCCGTGGCGCCGCTCGATCTCCTGCATGACGCGCGCGATCTCGGGCTCGCGCGCGACGTCGGCCGCGATCGTGAGCACGTCGCCGAGCTCGTCGCGAACGGCGCCGAGCGCCGCCTCGCCGCGTCCAACGACGACGAGGCGCGCGTCCTCGGCCGCGAAGGCCCGCGCCGCCGCGAGGCCGATGCCGCTGCTGCCGCCCGTCACGAGAACGACCTTGTCTTGGAAGCGCATCGCGCCGTCACTGTAGCGCGTCGGCGTCCCGCGCATGTTTGCTTGCGCGCGTCGGCGGGACGGGTAACGTGCCGCGCATGCCGACGCCCGGAGTTGCCGTGACCACCTTGCGCGAGGTCGCGCGCGTGCGCGTCATCTACGGCGACACCGATCAGATGGGCGTCGTCTACTACGCGAACTACCTGCGCTACTTCGAGATCGCGCGCAACGAGTACCTGCGCGTCGCGGGCGCGACCTATCGCGCGTTCGAAGAGACCGAGGGTCTCATCCTGCCTGTTGTCGAAGCGCTCGCGACCTACCGCCGGCCCGCACGGTACGACGACGAGCTCGTGATCTCGGCCGCCATCCAGCCGCGCGGCGCGGCCTCGGTGAAGTTCCTGTACGAGATCCACCGCGCGAGCGACGGCGAGCGGCTCGTGTACGGCCACACGATCCACGCCTGCGTCACGCGCGACGGACACGTCACGCGCATCCCCGACGGGCTGCGCGCCGCCGTGGGGCTGCCGCCGGGCCCGCCCCCGAAGGCGTCACCCCTGTGAGCGAGCCATGAGTGAGATCGATCGCAAGCTCGCGTCGGTGATCGACCACACGCTGCTGCGGCCCGAGGCCGACGCGCGCGAGGTCGAGCGGCTGTGCGTCGAAGCGCTGCGCTTCGGGTTCGCGACGGTGTGCGTGCAGCCCACGTGGGTCGCGCGCGCGGCGCACACGCTCGCGGGGAGCCGTGTGGGCGTCGCGTCGGTCGCCGCCTTCCCGCACGGCGCGAACGTGACGGCCGTCAAGGTCGCCGAGGCGGCGCGCGCGCGCGACGACGGCGCGACCGAGATCGACGTCGTCGCGAACCTGGGCGCGATCCGCGCGGGCGACGACGACGCCGTGCGCGCCGAGATCGCCGCCGTGGTCGCCGCGGCCCGCGGCGCCGCGGTCAAGGTCATCCTCGAGACGTCGCTGTGGTCGCCCGAGCGCATCACGGCGGCGGCGCGCGCGGCCGTCGCGGGCGGCGCGGCGTTCGTGAAGACGTCGACGGGCTTCCTCGCGGGCGGCGCGACCGAGGACGCCGTGCGCGCGCTGCGCGCCGCCGTCGGGCCCGCGATCGGCGTCAAGGCCTCGGGCGGGATCCGCACGCGCGCGCAGGCCCTCGCCATGCTGGCCGCGGGCGCGAGCCGCCTCGGCGCGTCGTCGTCGGTCGCCATCGTGACGACCGATGCGCCGTCGCCCGTCGCGCGCTAGGCTCCACGCATGCCACGCTTCCTCCTGCATTGGTTGGTGACGGCCATCGCGCTCGGCGCGGCCGCGTACCTCGTGCCCGGGATCCACATCACGTCGGGGCCCGTGCTCCTCATCGCGGCGCTCGTGCTCGGGTTCGTCAACGCCATCGTGCGGCCCGTGCTCGTCGTGCTCACGCTTCCGCTCACCGTGCTGACGCTCGGCATCTTCTTCTTCATCGTCAACGGCGCGGCGTTCGGCCTCGCGGCGGCGCTCGTGCCCGGGTTCACCGTCGCCTCGCTCGGCTCGGCGATCTTGGGCGCCGTCGTCGTCGCGCTCGTCTCGTGGGTCTTCACGTGGCTCATCCGCGCGGCGGCGATCGAAGGCGCGACGTCACGGCGCGGGTGAACGCGGGGGACGGGCCGCCGCGGGCTCGACGGGCGCGGGCCGTCGCTGGGTGAAGGCCGCGCGAATCGTGGCGGCGTCGCCCGTGACGCCCACGACGAGGTTTCGCGCGCAAGTGCGCAGCGTCTCGTCGACGTCCTCGACGCGCACGGCCGAGTAGTCGTCGAACGCGTCGTCGATCGAGGCGAGCGGCCAATCCAGGTTCCAGCGCGCGACGATCTCTCGCGCGAGCGAGCCCGAGGTCTCGTAGCGGAGCAGGCGGCTCGTGGCGAACGAGTCGCGCGAGCGTCGCACGTTGTCCGCGCCAGCGCCGTTCGCGACGACGCCTCGCCAGAAGCGCCGCAGCTCCGACACGGCGAGCGGAAACCGCCCGTTGTCGATGTCGGCGACGAAATGAAAGATGGACGTGCCCCCGCGCAGCGTCGAGCTCCAGGCGTGTGCGCCGTACGTCGATCCAGTTTGGCGCCGCAGCGTCTCTTCGAACCACATCTGGACGATGTCGGCGGCGACGTTGTGGACGACGTCGACCCGGGCGTCGGCCGGCGGCAGGACGCACCTCAGGTTCAGCTCGGCCTGCGTCGCCCCCGGTCGGTGCGTGATGATGATGTGGTCGGGCGCGTCGAGGATCGCGAGGCCCAGTCCGTCCGTCGCGGGCGCGACGACGGGGAGCGGGGGCACGGGCGCCCGGGAGCCGTCGAGGTTCGACAAGGCGGAACGCGCGGCGGCCTCCACCGCCGCCGGGTCGACATCGCCCACGACGACGAGGACGCCGTTGCGGGCCGTGACGATGCCCGCGAGCCAATCCTCGACCTCACGGGCTGGGTGCGCGACGATCTGGTCGACGGTGGCCCAGCGCCCGAAGGGGTGCGTGGGGAACAGCGCGCGCCACACGGCGCGCTCGCCAATTTGTTGAGGCGACGCCTCGATGCGTCGCAGGAAAGGCAGGCGCACCTCGCGAAATTTGTCGGACGGCCAGTCGAGGTCGAGGCTCCGCGTGCCGAAGGACAGCATGTCGAGCGCGCGCGGCAGGTTCGCGGCGCCCGCGCGCACGGTCGTCGAGGCGAGGTCGATGCCGACGCCCGTGCTGTACGAGATGCCGTAGTCGCCGGGCGACTCCTCGAGGTGGTACTCGAGGGCGGCGTCGGCGGCGTTCGACAGTCCCGTCGCTCCGGAGATCCGGTCGCCGTGGAACGCAAGCGTCGCCGTGACGACGGGGGCGCCCGGGCGAGGCAGCACGACGAGCTCGAGACCGTTGTCGAGCTTGCTCGTGCGTAGTCCCGCGAGCGGACGCAGCCCCGCGAGGTTCTCGAGCGTGAGCCGTGACAGTGGGGTATTCCGATCGATCGCCGGATCGGCCGCCGCGGGCAGCGGCTTCGGCGCCGCGCCGTCGCCCCACGGCTCGACGAGCACGGCGCGCGCCCGCTCGGCGCCGAGGTAGCGATCGGCGAAGTCGCGGGCTCGATCGGCCGTGATCGACTTGATCGAATCCACGAGGTGCGCGTAGGCGCTCGGGTCGCCCGTGAGGTGGGTGTAAGAGGCGCGCATGAGGCTGCGCGGCAGCACGCTCTCGGCCTCGAAGGCGAGCTCGCGCAGGTCGCCCAGCTTGAGGTTGTTGATGCGGTGCTCGAGGTAGATCTCGTCGCCCCCGATCCACGGCATCTCGGAGACGACCTCGCGAAACGAGGTCTCGGCGTGCGCGCCGTCGGTGAGGTGCACGCGGGCGATCAGCAGCGAGGCCTCGAGGCCCGGCACGGGGAACAGATCGACGCCGGCGATGTCGGTGTCCTTGAAGCGGCCTCGATAGAAGTTCGAGGACGTCACGATGCTCCACATCTTGGCGACGTCGAGATCCGATCCGAGGCCGCCCGGGAACGTCCACGAGATCCAGATCTCGGGGGTCATCACGTGGGCGCGCGCGTGCCGAAGCTCGGGGCCGCCCGGGGGCGCGGGCGGGATCGGCGTCGGCGTCGGGGGGCGCGCGATGGGGCGCGGATGCGCAGGGTCCCCGTACAACGTCGGCGGAAGCGCGCCGCGCACGAACGCGTCGACGGTCGAGAGATCCATGTCGCCGACGACGACCATCGTGACGTTCTCGGGCCGATAGTTCTGCGCGACGAAGCGGCGGGCGTCGTCGAGCGTGAGGTTCGACAGGCTCCCGTGCGTGCCGCCGACGGGCCGCGCGTAGGGATGTCCGGCCGGGAACGCCGTCTCGAACGCCGCCTCGAACGCCGCGCCCCATGAGTGGGTCTCGTTGGTCTCGCGCAGCTCGTTGCGGACGACGTCTCGCTCGACGGCGAAGATCGTCTCGTCGACGTCCTGCAGAGGATCGGCGAGCCGCTTGCCTTCGAGCGCGAGGATGTCGCGCAGGCTCTGGCGAGGAACGAACTCGTGATACGTCGTGCTGTCGAACTCCGTCTCGGCGTTGTAGCTCGCGCCGAGCGACCACAAGCGCGCGTGCATGGGGGCGCCGTCACGATCGCGCGCGCGGAACGTCAGGTGCTCGACGAGGTGGGCGAGGCCCTCCTTCCCTGGCGGATCTTGCACGGAGCCCGCGCCGACGACGGCGGTGACGCCCACCGTGTAGGCGCCGGGTGCGCGCTCGAAGATCACGCGCATGCCGCTCGGGCAGTGCACGTCCCACAGGTCGAACGCGAACGGTCGGATTCCCGTCTCGCCCCTGAAGGGTGTCGTGCCGCACGAGGCGACGCCGGCGGCGAGGAGCGCGGCGCCGAGGCGCCTCCAGGGATGGACGACGCGGCGGGGGTGTTTCACGCGGGCGATGGTAACGCGATTCTCAGGGCACGGCGCGCGGGCCCGCGATGGGGCGGCGCCACAGCAGCGCGGCCGCCGCGAGGGCGCAGGCCGACGAGAGCGCGAACACCGTGGGATATCCCGCGCGCGCCGCGACGGCGCCGAGCGGCAGCACGAAGGCGCCGCCGCAGATGAAGCCGGCGTTCGTGAGGGTCAGCATGCGCCCGCGCTCGGCCGTGGGCAGGTCGACGATGCCGAGCGCCATGGCCGCGGGGAACAGGAACCCGTGCGCGACGCCGAAGGCCGCGCCTATCGTCGACAGGCCGAGCGTCGGCAAGAAGCGCATCGCGAACACGACGACGCCGTAGAGCGCGAGCGCGCCCACGCACGCGCGCTGCGGGCCCACGCGGTCGACGAGATCGCGCAGCACGAGGCGCACGCCGAGGACGGCGGCCGTGTACGCGACGAAGAAGCCGCGCACCTCGCGGATGCCGAGCGCGAGCGCCATGGGCTGGCTGAAGGTGAACATCGCGCCGAGCGCGATCCCCGAGAGGCCAATCGCGAGCGTGATGCGCCGCGCGCGCCCGCGCCGCAGCACGGCGCCGAGCGAGGCGTCGGCGTGCTCGGTCGGCCGCGCCTGTTCGACGAGCCGAAGCGAGAGCGCGCCCGCGATCGCGGACACGACGGCGGCCACGATGTACACCGACCGATAGCCGAGGTGATCGATCATCGGCTCGGCGAACAGCGGCGCGACGGCGTTCGTCACGAGGTTGGCGCTGCCGTAGAGCGCCATCGTGCGCGCCATGCGCGCGGGCGGCGCCAGGTCGGCCGCGAGCGCCGCGCCCGTGACGAACACGACCGTATACGCGACGCCGTGCGCGGCGCGCAGCACGAGCGCGAGCGGCCCCACGCGATCGACGGCCAGGTAGCCGAGCGACGACACGAACATGAGCA
>DATAZS010000290.1:0-11492 GCA_036271915.1 Polyangia bacterium | reverse complement strand
GTTCTTGCCGAGGTCCCACCCGGCGTAGGCGCGGCCCGTCGCGTCCGTGAGGTGGTCGTACAGCAGCCCGGCCTGCGCCTGCAGCAGCGCCTCGACGCGCCCGCTGAACGTCACGTCCTTGGGGCCGCTCAGCGGCAGCGCGTCGAGCGGCGTCGTCGCCGCCATCGTATCGGGCGTGTTGTTCGAGTAGAGCTCGAGCTGAGAGCTGAGCGCGCGCAGCGCCGTGCGCAGGCCCAGCATGGCGTAGGCCGTCGACGTCGTCGACACGGTCGCGCCACGCGTCGGCGTCGCGCCCGCCATCTTGACGGTGTCGACGAGGACACCGCTCGTCGGATCGGCGTGCAGTCGGTCGATGTTGACCAGCGCGACGCGCAGCATGGCGAGCGCGCGGTCGTGCAGTGTCGCCTCGCCGTCCGCCATCTGATTGTCGGCGGGGAACGGATCGCCGTCGAAGTAGGCGACGGCCGGCTGCGCGCCGCCCACGTCCGCGTTGCCCGTGTCCGTGAGCGCGTAGAACTCCGAGTAGCCGAGCACGAGGCCCAGTTGATCGAGCAGATCGCTGTCGGCCGAGCTCAGCGTGAAGGCGGGCGAGGGGAAGCCGCTGCCGTCGTCGGTCTCCGTGACGGCGACGGCGCCCGGGAACCAGCGCAGCGGCTGCGCCTCGTCGTACGCGAGCGCGGCGGCCAACGTGGGGAATCCCGAGAGCGTCTTGCCGTCGGCCGTCGACAGATGCATGAGCCAGTCCTCGGCGCGGTTGTCGACCTCCTCGATGAACACCTGGGCTTGGAAGCCTTCGATGTCGCTCGAGCCGAGGTACGTCCCCGCGACGACGCCGTCGTCGGTCCCGATGATCTTGTTCGCGGGCGTTCCCACGTTCGCGAGGTCGGCGTCGGCGACGCCGCTCACGCCAGCCTCGGTCGAGTCGTGCATGACCTGCAAGTAGTTCAGCACCCACAGGCCGTACTTCCACGACGAGAAGCCGTCGGCCCCCGGCGAGATCGTCGGATCGACCTGCGTCGCGCGCGCCGCGAGGTGCAGCGACGAGTAGTCGCACTCGTAGTCGGCGCAGCCGAGCGCGCCAGACGCGCCCGGATCGTCGTCCGACGTGATGGCGCACGCGAGATCGACGCCGCTCGTCGGGTTCACCGTCGGATCGAAGCTCACGAAGGCGTGCGTCGTCGGCCACAGGCCCGGCCAGCCGAGCGGGTTGTTGGTGGCGGCGCCCGCGCCCGTGGGGTTCGAGTTGCCGCCGCGCACGTTGGCCTTGGGGTAGGTGCCCGCGGGGAACACGAAGCGGCCAAGCGCGTTGCTCCCGGCGGCGAAGTGCTGGACCTTGGCGGCCAGCAGCGCGAGCGCCGCGGGGCCCGTCGCGCCCGTCGGGTTGACGAGCGGCGCGTACACGAGCGACGTGCCGGCGCCGAGCTCGAAACCGACACCGTTCATCGGCTGCTTCGAGTACTCGTACGACTCGACGCCCGTCGAGAACCCGGGCAGATCGATCCAGTCGCCGTTCGACAGGGGCGACGTGTCGAAGTAGATGTCGGTGGGCAGGTGATCGCGGCTGTAGTTGCCGAGATCGCGGCCCATGGCCTCGGCGAACGGCTCGCCCGATATCTGCATCTCGCCGGCGGCGAGGAAGTGCTCGCGCGTCACGAAGCGCGTGCTGCCGACCATCGCCGAGAGCTTCGCCGTCTGAAGGACGACGGGCGTCGTCGCGCCTGCGTCCGGGATCGGCTCATTGCTGCTCGAAGCGCAACCGCTCACGACGACGAGGGCGAGGCCGGCCGCCACGCCCGCGGTCGTATTGATAACGATTTTCAAAATCATTCTCTTCTTCTCGCACCCCGCCTCGAGGATGTCAATCGCTCGTCGCGCCGCCGATACCAGGCCTGACGGCTGTGTGGTGGCACACAACCTGCTCGTCTCGTATTTCATGACACTGGCGGCGCAGATCGAGACACCACGCAGGCGGAGACGACACGTGGCCGTGAGCCTCGCGCTCCGCGACGAGTACGTGACCCGCTACTACCATTGCGTCGAGAAGGTCGCGAAAACATTGGCGCGCCGGCTGCCCCCGTCGACCGAGCTCGGCGATCTCATCTCGGCGGGCGCGCTCGGGCTCATCGAGGCGGCGTCGCGTTTCGATCCTGCGCGCGGTGACAGTTTCGAAGCTTTCGCGCGGATACGAATCAAAGGTGCCATGTTGGACGACATCCGCGTACGCGACACGATGTCGCGCGACATGCGACGCGCCTGGCGCGCCATCAGCCGCTCGACATCGCGGCTCACCCAGACGCTCGGGCGCAGCCCGACGGAGGCCGAGGTCGCCGACGACGTGGGCGTGACCGTCGACGAGCTGCGGGCGCGACGCGCTCAGCTCTCCGGCGCGCGCGTCATCGGGATCGACGACGCGGGCGCGGATCTGCTCGAGCGCCTCGCGGACGAGAACGCCGACGACCCGCAGGAGCTCGCCGCGCGCCGCGAGCTGCTCAGCCGCCTCGCCGATCACATCGCCGAGCTGCCCGACCGCATGCAGCAGGTGCTGTCGCTCTACTATCGCGAGAGCCTGAGCCTGCGCGAGATCGGCGTCGTGCTCGGCGTCACCGAGTGCCGCGTCTGCCAGATCCACGGCGAAGCGACGAAGCGCCTGCGCGCGGCCGAGGAGGGCGAAAGAGGCGGCCGAGGCGCGAGGAGCGCCGCGTGAGCCTGGGAACCTCGGCGATGTCCAGCAAACACCCACCAGCCGCCACCGAAGCGCCGCCGCGCACGCGCGTGCTGCTCGTCGACGACGAGCCCGCGATCGCGCGCAGCCTGTCTCGGTTGCTGGGGGCCGCGGGGCACGACGTCACCGCCGCGCACGGAGGCGACGAGGCGGTCGCGCTGCTCGCGCACGCGGAGTTCGACGTCATCGTGAGCGACATCCGCATGCCTGGCATGGACGGGCTCACGCTCCTGCGTGAGATCCGTGCGCGCGATCTGGATGTCCCCGTGGCGTTCATGACGGGCAGCCCGGCTCTCGAGACGGTCATCGAGGCCATGGAGCACGGCGCGTTCCAATACCTCATGAAGCCCATCGAGAGCGCGGAGCTCGTCGGGCTCGTCGAGCGAGGCGCGCGGCTGCACCGTCTCGCGCGCGTGCGGCGAGAGGCCGCCGAGGCGCTGTCCGGAAAGCGTCTCGGTGATCGCGCGGGGCTCGAGGCGCGGTACGCCTCGGGCGTCGAAAAGATGTGGATGGCGATGCAGCCCGTGCTGTCCTGGCGGCGCCGCTCCGTCTACGCCTACGAGGCGCTGCTGCGCACCGACGAGCCCACGCTGCGCAACCCGGTCGACTTCGTCGAGACGGCGGAGCGCCTCGGCCGCACGGACGATCTCGGCCGCGCCATCCGGCGACGCGTCGCCGATCAGATGGCGAACGTTCCCGCGGAAGCGAACGTCTTCATCAACCTGCACCCCTCGGATCTCGTCGACGAGGAGCTGAGCGCAGACGGCGGCGCGCTCACGCCCTACGCGTCGCGCATCGTCCTCGAGGTCACGGAACGCGCGACGCTCGACGAGGTCCACGGCTTGCCCACGTGCGTCTCGCGTCTGCGCGCGCTCGGCTATCGCCTCGCGCTCGACGATCTAGGCGCGGGCTACGCCGGTTTGTCCAGCTTCGCCCAGCTCGAGCCCGAGATCGTCAAGGTCGACATGTCGCTCGTGCGCGGCATTCACGCCTCGCCCATGAAGCAGAAGCTCTTCCGGTCGTTCACGACGCTCTGCCAGGATCTCCACGTCGAGATCGTCGCCGAGGGGGTGGAGGTCGCCGAGGAGCGCGACTGCCTCAACACGCTCGGCGGCGACCTGTATCAGGGCTACCTGTTCGCGAGACCGGCGCGCGGCTTCCCGACGCCGGTCTACTGATCGTCTGATCTCCGATCGTCCGATCGTGGCGCGCTACTTCTCGGCCGTGTGGCACTGGTAGCAGCCGAACCCCGTCATGTTCGTGGGCGACCACTCGGCGAGGCCCAGCAGCTCGGCCATCTTCGGCTTGACCACCTCGCCCATGAACTTCACGGCCTCGGGCTTCTTCGCGTGGAGCGCCATGAAACCTTCGCGGTTCGTCGGCGCGGGGAGCTTCGGCAGCTTGGCGTTCGGCATCTTGAACTTGCCGTCGGTCGCGCCGTCACCGTGGCAGGTCCCGCAGGTGAACTTCTTGTAGGCCTTGGCGTCGTACGCCTGGAACGCCTTCTTCATCTCGGGCAGGACCGTGGCCTTCATGTACTTCTTCTTGTCGGCCTCGGACATGTGCTCCCAGTCGATCTTTTTGGCGCCTGCGGGGGCCGTGGCGGCTGCGGCCTTCGGCGCGCCGGCGTCGGCCGCATGCGCGCCCACTGCGCCGATCAGACAGATAGCCGCCAGGGCGACGGCTGAAATGATCTTCATGTTGTTGGCTCCTTGAGGGGGTGAAAGGGGTGCGACGGGGCGCGGTGCCCCAACGACGCGGCCGCACCGTAGCATGGCGCGTTGCTCAACGCCCCTCCGCCACCTCCCCGCGAACTTTCGTTGGCCGTCTTTCCTTCACCGTCTTTCCTTTCCTTGTCTTTTCTTTCGTTGTCTTTTCTTCGTCGACCAACGCGGCTAAGGTCGCGCTTCGTGGAAACGCGGACGACGGCGTCGTGACCGACGAGACCGATCCGTTTGGCGCCGACACGCCTTGGACGGGCGATGCGCGCCGCTTGCTGACGCGCGCCATCGCCCGCCACGGAGGCTGGGCCGCGTGGCACGCGACGAACGGCATCGCCCTGCGCGTCGCGACGCTCGCGGGGCGCTTGCCGGAGAGCAAGGGCGTCGGCGTCACGTTCCCCGCGCCGACGCGCGTCGAGGTGTGGCCGCGGAGAGATCTCGTCGTGCTGCAGGACTATCCCGTGGTCGGACAGCGCGGCGTGTACTCCGCGGGTCAGGTGCACATCCTCGAGGGCGAGGCGATCCTCGAGGCGCGCGCCGATCCGCGCGCTTCGTTCAAGGGCCGACGCGCGCGGCGAAGCTGGTCGGCGCTCGACGCGCTCTACGTCTTCGGCGCGTCGCTCGCGTCGGCGCAGGCGTTGCCGTTCTCGCTGACGTCGGCGCGGCCGCTCAGCTTCCGCGGCGCGCGTTCTCAGGGGCTTCCGCTGTGGGGCGTCGAGATCGACGTGCCCGGGACGACGCTGAATCACCGGCTCGAGCAAACGATCTTCTTCGACAAAGAGGGCTTCGTGCGACGGCACGACTACGCGTTCGGTGTCGTCGGTTGGTGGGCCAGCGTCGCTGACCTCTTCGACGACTATGTTGAAGTCGGCGGATTGGCTGTTGCGCGACGCCGACGCATCGTTGGACGCCTCGGGCGCTTCGAGTTGGGCAGCGTCGCGATCGACCTGACCTTCGACGACGTCGCGGCAATCCCCGCCGTCGAGCCGACGCGGCCGCGCCTCAGCCTCGTCTGAGGTTGCCGCGCGGATGCGGCGCGATTCACGCGATCGGCTGAAGACTGGCGCCCGCGTCAGAGACGTGACGCGTCCGACGGCGCAGGGTGAGGTCTCCGATTTCAGAAAATTAGGACACCCGCCGAGAGGCTTTCCGTTGGGGGGATCCATCCGAACCCCGGAGAATGACGTGGCGAAAGCAACTGCTGAGGAGTGGAGTCGGTACTACGCCGTGGCCGCCAGACGGCGGCGCGACGCGGGTGGCGATCCCTTCACGAACTACATTCGCAAGCGGTCGTCGCGACAGAAGGTGTTCTTCATCGGTTCGAGCTTGTTCCTCGTCGGGCTCGTGACCGTGCTCTACACCGTCTTGTCGATCTAACGGCTGACGCCTGACGGCGCGTCGACGCCGGAACTACTCGTCCGAAGACGGAGCGAGCTCGACGGAGTTGCCGCCGCGCGCGCGCGCCGCGTCCAGCATCCGTTCGGCCGTGCGCAGAAGCGCCGCCGTCGCCGCGCCGATCTCGTCCGAGCCAACTGGGCAGGTCGTCACGCCAACGCTCACCGTGAGCCTGACCGACGACGCGCCGACGTCGAACGCCGTCTCGGCGAGGACGGCTCGAAGTCGATCGGCGCGCGCCTGGGCCGCGTGGCCGGAGGTCTCGCGGCACGCGACGGCGAATCGCCCCGGACCGAGCGTCGCGAGGACGTCGTCCTCGCGGAGCGTCGCGCTCGCCGCGCGCGTCACGGCGGCCAGCAGGCTGCGCGTGCCGAGGGGACCGAGCCGCTCGGTCGTCGTCGTGAACGCATCGATCTCCCACGAGAGGAGCGCGAGCGGCGCGGCGTGCCTCCGCGAGAAAGAGACCTCTTGCGCGAGCCGATCGAGGAACACATCGCGGCGCAGCGCCGTCGTCACACCGTCGCGCACCGTCGCGCGAAAGCGACCGCGCTGGTAGTCGTCTTCGATCCCGTCTTGGTGCGTGAACACGAGCAACGTCGCGGCGCCGAGAGATAGCTTGTCGCCGTCGGCGAGCTCGCGCGCATCGGCGCGTTCACCGTTGAGGAAGGTGCCGTTCGTCGAGCCGAGATCGCGCACGCGAAGACGACCGCCATCGACGACGAGCTCGGCGTGCTCGCGTGAGATGCCCGTGTCGCTGAGGCGAAGTTGAGCGTCGGGGCTGCGGCCCACGATCGTTCGCTCCGCCGTGAGCTTGTGCAGCTCCCCGACGCGCGCGCCGCCAATGATCATGAGGTAGGGCTGCCGCGCCGACGTGCGCGGCAACGAAGACGACACGGTTGTATTGGTTGTCTCCATTGCGACGTTCCCAATATAAGCGGCGCGCGAACCTTGCGCTCAAAAGAAAACGGCGCTGGCTGATCGCCGAAGCGATCTGCCAGCGCCGGTTGTGAAACCGAAGCTCGCTGGTTACAGAGACTGCAGGAACGAGACGAGCGCCGTACGATCCGCGGACGGGAGGGCGGCGACCTTCTCCTTGACGGTCTCGGCCTCGCCGCCGTGCCACAGCACGGCCTCGAGCAGCGTCGCGGCGCGGCCGTCGTGCAGGTAGTGGCAAGGACCGTTGTTCGGCGCCGGGTTCAGCGTCTGGTCCATCTGGAAGCCCGCCGAGACCTCGTCGCACAGGCCGATGCCCCACAGCGGCGGCGTGCGCCACATCGTCGACGTCGCCACGAACTCACCCTGCGTGTTGTTGTCGGCCAGGTCCGTGCCCATGTCGTGGAGCAGCAGGTCCGAGTAGGGGTGGATGACCTGGTTCTGGAGCTCGAGGAACGGCGACGTCGTTCCCGTGTGCTGGTTGGGCTCGTGGCAGTTCACGCAGCCGAGCGAGGCGAAGAGGGCTTCGCCGCGGACAACGGCCGGCACGTTCAGGTCGCGGCGCGCGGGAACGCCGACGTTGCGCATGTAGGTCGTGATCTTGAGGAGATCGTCGTCCGTGAGCTCGGGCGTCGCCTTGTCGGCCGACGTGCAGCCGGCCTGCGCCGAACCGCAGTCGTGCTTCGGATAGACGCTCGTCGTGACTCCGATGTCGAGGTTGAGCGCCTCGGCGGCCTGCATGCGAACGCTGGCCTTCGAGGCCTTCCAGCCAAAGCGGCCGATCTTCATCGTGTTGTCTTCCGGATCGAAGACGACGTTCGGAACGCCCTTGATGCCGTCGCCGTTGCAGTCTGTCGGGTCGGCGTGGGCGAGGATGTCGGCCTCGGGGATCGCCTCGAGGAGGCCCATGCCGATGAGCGGACGCGCGAGGCGGAGCGAGTAGTTCGTCGGCGCGCCCGCGGCCATGCCCGTGAACGTCGTCGCCGGCTTGGAGAGCGTGTAGCTCGTGCCGTCTCCGAACATGCGCGTCACGGCCGTCATCGTGTAGCTGGCCGAGCCTTCGCCCGAGCCGCTGATGGCGTGGTTCTGCAGCTGCTTGCCGTAGTTCGGGTCCGGCAGGTTGACACCGTTCGTGTCCTTGCCCGAACCCGAGATCTTCACGACGAGCGAATCGAACGGCGCGCCCGAAGCGGGAGCGACACCGCGGTTGTTGTGCGCGTGGCAGCCTTCGCAGTCGAGCTGGTTGTAGAGCGGACCTGCGATGTTGGCGCGGAGGGCGGCCTCGGCCGGCGTGATGCCGTTGTTGGCCTCGATGTGCTCACCCGTCGTGAAGTTCGTGTGGAAGAGCCGACGGCCGAACACGAAGTTCGCGGCGTTCTCGCCGAGGGTCGCGGGACCCATCTGCGAGTAGTAGAGGTCGTGGCGCTGGCGGAGGTAGGGCTGCGTCATGCTGCCGGCCGACCAGCCGGCTGGCGCCGGGCCCATGCGATCCGGGATCGTGCCGGCCGCGATGGCCTTCATGAGCGGACCGTTCGGCGTGCAGTCGTACGGCTTGGGCCAGTTGCCCTCCATGCCCACGGGCACGGACATCGTGCAGTCCTGGTTCTCAGGAGAGAGCGTGCCCGCGCCGACGACATAGCGGAACGAGTCCGAGTAGTAGTTCGCCTGCGTGTAGCACGCGTTGTTGTAGGGGGCGCCGTTGAGCGTGCAGCCACCGGGCAGCGCGCCCGTGTTGTCCATGATGTTGCGGACGTGGTCGCCCGTGGCCGAGGGATAGCGCGCGAGGAAGATGCCGAACTCGACCTGGAGCTGGTCACCAGCCTGGATGGCGCGGCCCTCACGATTGTTGCGCGTCAGCATGTACGTGTACTGACGCGTGTTGCACATCGAGCTGTTGGGATCGGTCCCGCAGTTCGTCGGCAAGACGTTGTTCGAGGCGCCGCCCGCGTTGTCCGCGAACGCGTTTCCGTCGATGCCGCCGTAGATCTTCCAGGCGCGGATGTTGAGATCGGCGCCGCCCTGCTGCTGGGGCGCGAGCGACTGCTTGCTGTAGTACTGGTCGGCGACGGGCAGGAAGGTGACGAGGATCGTCGAGCCGCCCGCCGGAATGCTGTCGTCGAGGGTGTACGAGAACGTGCGGTCCTCGAAGTAGTGGTCGTGATAAATCTCGAACGTGTCCTCCATCTCGTGACGGAAGCGCACGCGGCCAGCGCCTCGGAAGATGAGGTGCTTCGTCGTCGGGTCGGTGTACGCGACCGGCATGGCGGCCGTCGAGGTCGTCGTGAAGAGCGGCGAGAATGACTGGGTCATGTTCGAGCACGAGCCCAGGTTCGCCTTCGACATGCCGTTCATGTCGGGGCAGACCGTCGCGCCGGCGGACTTGCCCGCCTTGAAGTAATTGTAGATGGACGCGACGTCGGCGTCGGGCACCTGCGTCGTCGAGAACGCGGGCATGAGCGTGCCACCCTGCGGGTTGCGCACCTGCGAGAGGAAGGCCGCCTGGGTACCGGCCGCCGAGGCCGTGTAGTCGAACAGGTTCGGCACGATCGGGTTTGCGGAGGCGCCGAAGGCGCTGTGGCAGCCGCTGCAGAACGGAACGAAGGTTGGCGGGAGCGTCGCCGTCGCGGTCGTCGCGACGCACGAGCCCGGCGTACCCTTGAGCGAGCCGCCCGCGCCCGTATTGCCCGCAGTTCCGTCCGGGTCACCCGAGCCGGCCGCGCCGGTCACGCTGCTTCCGGCCGCGCCCGTAGCGATGGAGTTGCCGGCCGAGCCCGTGGAGTTGCCCGTCGGATTCCCCGTGGGATTGTCGCCGGCCGAGCCCGTGGAGTTGCCCGTCGGATTCCCCGTGGGATTGTTGTTACCCGTCAGAGTGCTGCCCGGCTGCACGTTTCCCGCGGCACAGCCCACCGCCGCGAGGCTCGCGGCGAGCATCGCCGGCACGAGGAGGCCACGGCCGAAGCCGAGGCGATGCGAAGAGAGTCCAGTAATTCGCGCGCGAATCGAAAGCATCTCCGAAGACCTCCGAGGGGTAAAAAAACCAGTTACGGACCGAGCCCCCATCCCCCTACCGGATACGCCGCTGACGTTTATTATAGAGTCAGCTATCGCTCGAAAACTTCCGGCGACTGGTGCATTTCCCAGGGCTCGAGTGCAACGAAACACCCACATGTCGGGTCATTCGTTGCGCAGGTATTCGTGAAGACGCCGCGCAGCCAAGATTGGCTCGGACGACTCGGAATGGTCGGAATCAGGTTCCGCGAAGCGCGGCGATCACGGCATCGACGAGATCGAAGTACGTCTTGATGTCGGGGGTCGCGCCCACGTCGGAGGGGCACGACACGACGCGCGCGCCGCCCTTCTCGGCGACGAAGGCCGCGAGGCTGCTCGGGTAGAAATCTTCGTGAATGACGAGCTTGGCGCCCTCGCTGCGCATGAGCCCGATGAGGCGGGCCGTGTGGTCGGCGGCCGGCGGCGTGCCTGGCTTGGGCTCGATGTAACCAATCTCGATGAAGCCGAGCCAACCCGCCACGTAGCTCCAGCTCTTGTGATAGGTCACGACCTTCTCGCCCTTGAGCGACGCCGCGGCCGTCGACCACGCGCGCTCTTTCGCGGCGAGCTGGCGTTCGAACGTCGCGAGCGCGGCCTGGTAGGTCGCGCTGCCCGCGGGGTCGAGGTCGGCGAAGCGTCTCGCGAGGAGGCGCGCGACGGCGAGCGCGTTCTTCGGCGGAACCCAATAGTGCGGGTTGCCGAGCGGGTGGATGTCACCCATGGCGCGCAGCTGATCGGCGGGGATGCGCGGCACGTCCTGGACGTCGATGGCCGTCGACGCATCGATGTAGCCGGGCGCCCCCGGCTGGATGCGCGAGTTGCGCGACTGCTGAATGAGGGGCGGCAGCCATCCGACCTCGAGCTCGAGGCCGACCAGCAGGACGGCGTCGGCGCGGTTGAGGACGAGCACGAGCGACGGCTTGGCCTGGATGAAGTGTGGGTCCTGATAGCCGTGCGACATCGACGTGACGTCGACGCGGTCGCCGCCCACCTGGCGCGCGAGATCGGCGAGCGTCTCGATCGTCGCCACAACCTTCAGCTTGGCGTCGGCGCGCGCGGGCGTGAGCGTGACGACGGCGGCCACGAAGAAGGCGAAGGCGCCGGCTTTCTTGAAGTTGAACATGGTGGTCTCCATCAAAACGGATGCGCGCCGTGGGCGCCCATCGAGAACTCGGCTTGAAGGAAGCCGACGGTGGAAGAGGGCACGCCGGGGCCGGTGAGCTCCTGCGCGTAGAGCCGGAAGCGCGAGAACTCGCTGGGCGCGAACGTGAGCGAGCCGGCGTAGCCGTAGCGACGGGGGATGAAAGGACCGGCCGGCAGCCCGGTGACATCGAAGCGTCCGCCCAGGTACCAGCGGCGGGCGAACTGCAGCACGGGCTCGGTGTAGCCGGCGCCTTCGGTCGCCGGGTTCGAGCCCATGGTCCTCCGCGTGAAGAACTCCGTCGTCCATTGAAAGCTCGCGTAGGTCAGCGCGACGTTGGCGGGCTTCCACTTGAAGTAGAGGTCGCCGCCTTGTAGGAGCGTGCGCGGAGGGTCCGAGAAGACGACGACCGACGTATCGCAGGGCCCTGTTGGTGTGCTCGGGCAGTCGTACAGCCGGCCCGTCGCGAAGTTCAGGCCCAGCATCAGCGACGTGTTCTCGCCGAGATCCCAGTACTGCTCGAGGACGGCCG
>DATAZS010000289.1:0-8964 GCA_036271915.1 Polyangia bacterium | reverse complement strand
GGCAGCGCTTCACGCAGCACTCGGCGAGCGCCGCCTGCTCGCCGTGCCACCACCTCATGGATCCCATCGGCCTCGGCTTCGAGACCTTCGACGGCGCCGGGATCTATCGATCGATGGAGAACGGGCAGGCCATCGATTCGTCGGGCCAGGTCGACAGCGTCGACGCCGAGCTGCAAGGACCGTTCAACGGCGTGCTCGAGCTCGAGCAGAAGCTGGGGCAAAGCTCGACCGTGCAGCAGTGCACGACGACGCAGTGGTTCCGCTACGCCTACGGCCGAGCGGAGACCGACGCCGACACGTGCTCGATGGCGGCGCTGTCCACCCAGTTCGCCGCGGGAGGCTTCAAGGTGCAGGACCTGCTGGCCGCGCTCACGCAGACGAAGGCGTTCCTCTATAGACGCGTGACGCCCGCCGCGGGAGGTGCGCCATGAAGCGCTTGCACGCGAAGCCGTTTCAGCTGAGCCGCCGCGCGCTCTTGCGCGGCGCGGGCGGCGTCGCGATCGGCCTGCCCTTCCTCGAGATCATGACGCCGCCGGGGCGCGCGCACGCCGCCACGTCGGCGATCCCGAAGCGCTACATCAACTTCTTCTCGCCCGACGGCACGATCTACCCGGCGTGGGCGCCGACGGCAGGCGCATCCCCGACGACCTTCACGCTGTCGCGCATCCTGGCGCCGCTCGCACCCAACCAGAGCAAGATCGTCGTGCTCGACGGGCTCATCAACCAGGCGGCGCAGAACGGCCCCGGCGACGATCACATGCGCGGCATGGGCACGATGCTGACCGGCATCGAGCTCGCGCCCGGCACGACGCAGGGCGGTTGCTGCGCTCCCGCGGGCCTCGCGGGCGGCGTCTCCGTCGATCAGACGATCGCGAGCATCATCGGCACGAACACGAAGCTCAAGTCCCTCGAGCTCGGCGTCGAGTCGGGCTCGGCGGGCACCGTGTGGGGCTACACGAGCTACTCGGCCGCGAGCCAACCGTTGCCGCCCGACAACAGCCCGAGCTCGGTGTTCACGCGCGTCTTCAGCATGCTCGGCACGAGCACGACGGTCGCCCAACGCCTCGCGGCCGAGCGCAAGTCAGTGCTCGACGCCGTCATCGCGAACTACGCCCAGCTGAACCCCAAGCTCGGCGCCTTCGACAAGTCGAAGCTCGACGAGCACCTGTCGAACGTGCGCGACCTCGAGACGCGCGTCACGGCGACGAGCGCCACGGGCGCGACGTGCACGACGCCCGCGATGCCGACGGGCGACTACAAGATGGCGGCCAGCTTCCCGAGCGTCGCCAAGCTGCAGATGGATCTGCTCGTCGCCGCGATGGCGTGCGATCAGGTGCGCGTCGGCAGCCTGCAGTTCGAGAACTCCGTGGGTCAGGCGATGTTCACGTGGGTCGACCCGACGATCACGCGCGGCCACCACGACATGTCGCACGACGACGACTCGAACGCGGACACGATGGAGAAGCTGACGAAGATCAACATCTGGTACGCGCAGCAGCTGAACTATCTGATGACATCGCTGGCCGCCGTCCCCGAGCCGACGGCCACGGGAATGGGCACGATGCTCGACAACACGGTGATCGTGTGGTGCAACGAGCTGTCGAAGGGCAACATCCACTCGCACTCGCCGCAGCCGTTCGTGCTCGCGGGCGGTGCGGGCGGCGCGCTGCAGACGGGGCGTTACCTCCAGTTCGCCGCGGGCAAGACGCCGCACAACAACCTGCTCGTGTCGCTCGTCAACATGATGGGCGGCAACATCAAGACCTTCGGCAACCCCGCCTACTGCACGGGTCCGCTCACGGCCCTCTAACCCGCGCGCCGAGTTCGTCCGACGCCCGTCGGAGCGTGAGCCCTCGTGCTGTTGCGTTGCGACGCATCGCGGTCCACGCACGGCCCACGAGGCGCGCGCGTCGACTGTTGTAGAGTCCGGGCCCGCCGGCCGTCCGGCGGTTCAAGGAGACGACACGATGAAGCTTTCCGGCAAGTCGGTTCTGATCACGGGCGGCGCCTCGGGTATCGGGCAGGGCATCGCCCTCGCGTTCGCCGCCGAGGGCGCGAATATCGCCATCACGTACGCGTCGAGCGATCCCACGGAGACCGTCGACAAGATCAAGGCTATGGGCCGCAAGGCCCTCGCGATGAAGGCCGACCTTCGACTCGAGAAGGACTGCGAAGGCGCCGTCAAAGAGACCATCTCGGCGTTCGGCGATCTCGATGTCCTCGTCGCGAACTCGGGCGGCCTCCTCAAGCGCAGCCGCGTTGTCGAGACGTCGCTCGAGCTGTGGAACGAGGCGCTCGCGCTCAACCTCACGAGCACGTTCCTGTGTTGCCGCGCGGCGCTCCGCCACATGGAGGCAAAAAAGACCTCGAAGAAGGGCAACATCATCCTCATGAGCTCCCTCGCCGCGCACGACGGCGGCGGCTTCGGCGCGAGCCACTACGCCGCGACGAAGGGCGCCGTGCTCACGTACACGCGTGCCATCGCCAAGGAGGTCGGCCCGCTCGGCATCCGCGTGAACGGCCTCGCGCCCGGGCTCATCGCGACGCGCTTCCACGACACGTTCACGCCCGCCGAGGGCCGGAAGGCCACGGTCGAGCGCACGCCGCTCCGCCGCGAGGGCACGCCCAACGATGTCGCGACCGCCGCCCTCTTCCTCGCGACCGACGACTCGTCATTCCTCACAGGCGAAACGATCGAAGTCAACGGCGGCCTCGGCTTGTACTAGATCGTCCTTCGAGCTTCGAGGCGGGCGTGGTGCGCGCGTCGACGGACGCGCGCGAGCCGCTCGTGCTTCTCTGCCATCGCGAGTTCGTGCGTGATCGTCTGATCGGGCGGCAACACGAACGCCGCGAGGAAGCGCACAGGATCTTGCAGCTCACCGTCGCGGTGCACCTCGAAGTGCAGGTGGCTGCCCGAGACCTTGATGCCCGATCGCCCGACGGTGCCGATGATCTCGCCGGCTTTGACGATCTGCCCCGCGACGACCCGGAAGCTCGTGAGGTGGAAGTAGCCGCTGCGAATTCCGTCGGCGTGCATGACGCGCACGAAGAAGCCGCCCGGCCCCATGGTGCGCGCGCGGAAGCGCTTGAGCTGACGCGGCAGCAGCGCGCGCGCCGGCAGCTGGCCCGGCAGATCGAGCCCGGCGAACTGGACGACGCCGTCGGCGACGGCGCGCACGGGCTCACCGACCGTCGCGTCGACGTCGAGGCCGCGGTGCGCGCGGGCGCCGTCCTCACGATCGGCGCCCGGCCCGCTCGTGCCGAGCCGCGTGCCGCCCTCGAGCGGTGAGACGATCGCGAGCCCGAGCGACGAAGGGCGCACGACGAGCGGCGCCGCCGCGTACATCTCGAGCAAGCGTCGGCGCGCGACGAGCGTGCGATCCTCGGCCGTCGAGCTCCACACGCGATCGCCCCACACGAAGTGCGCGATGGCCGAGCGGTGCGGCGTGCTGCCAGACGCCACGTCATTCGCGACGTGCTCGGCGTCCCACATCTTGAGCAGCGCCGCGCCGACGCGCAGGTTCGCCGCCGGATCGAGCAGAGCATCGTGCGCGAGCGCCTTGCGCGCGAACGGCAGATGCGCGCGCGCGCCGAACATCTTCGGCTGAATCTGGAGCAGGCCAATTCCCGTCGCCGTCACGAGGCCGCCGCGGCAGCGGCTCTCGCGATATACGAGCGCCGCGAGCAGGAACGCGTCGACGTGCGTCTCGGCGCCCGCCTCGCGAACGAGCCGCGCGATCTCGGGCAGGGCCGCGTCCGGAGCGACCTCGCCGCACAGCCGCTCGACGGCCGCGTCGAAGCGCGCGGCGTCGACAGGTCCCAGCACGGGGGGCGGCTCCGCGGGCCAGCCCGCAGGATCACGCAGCTCGTGGATGCCGCGCTTGAGCGGCCCCGCGACGTGGCGCTCGCGCTGCCCCGCGACGTACGACGTCGCGTCAGGCAGCGGCTGCGCGCGCGTCACACGCTGATCGAGCGTCGTCGACGGCGCGTCGGAGTCGAGCACGGGCCCACCGAGGAGCTCGGTGGCGAGAACGATGAGAGGAAGAATCGAGGCAATCACGATGGCGAGCCCCCAAGCCATCGGAGGAGATCACGCTCATCTGAAGGAAATTTGGCGAGTTAGCCGCCACTTTCCACAGGCATTACCGCGACCTACCTCTGCCTACTCCACCTCGATCCAGTCGAGGTCCGGCGCCGCGTGACCGGGGTCGCCCGTGAACGAGATCGTGTTGGCAGAGCCCGCGACGAAGCCCGTGAGCGCGACTGGCATTCCGCTGATGACGTTCCAGTTGCCACCTTTGACGACTGGAAACGCCCACGTCTGCGGCGCGCCGCCGTTGACGCTGATGTTGAAGTAGCGCGAGCACGCGTCGTCCAGGCACGCATCGCCGTTCGCGTAGTAGACGATCAGCACACGCGAGCCCGTCGTCGACGAGAGGACACCGTTGAAAGTGACCCTCGAGCTCGGACCAGCGTATCCGACGCGCTTGCCGTCAGAGCACACGCCGGGCGCGCACGCGACGACGGCGATTCCGTTGCTCAGCGTCGCAGTCTCGGCCTGGAAGGTCTGTCCGCGCCACACCGTGATGGGACCGCCGTACCGCACGCTGTCCGCGCGGCACGTGTTCGGCCCCTCGCTGTTCGTCGCCGCGCACGGCGTGCAGTCGCCCGTAGGATCGCTCGTCGACGTGTACGGATCGCTGTAGGGCGCGTCCGTCTGCGCGGCGCCCAGGCGGCCCGGCACGGTGTCCGTCGAAAAGCCGGGACCGTTGCAATAGAACGCGTCGACGAGCTTGCTCGAGGCGTTCGGATAGAAAATGTTGCCGAAGAACGTTCCCTCGCGGTTCGGATACTGCGGGCTCGTGCCCCACCCGATAGAGGCGTCGGGTGACACGAGCCACAGCGGGATGTGAACGCCCGTCGTGTTGACGTGCGCCAACATGCACGCCGACACATCCTGCTGGCAGGACGCGTCGCACGCGCCATTCTTCCAGCGCGGCGCAAGGCCGAGCTGCCCTGCGAACACGTAGCTCGTCCCCGTGGCGTCCTGCTTCGTGATCGCGTCGCCGAGCGGCAGCGCGCAGCGCACGAGGTACCTCACCGTCGTTCGCCCGGCGGGCGTCGACATGAGTGCGCCCGTGCTGGACAAGCCCCCTTCGGATCCGAGCCCGTTGATCGTGGCGAGCCCGTTGGACGACAGCCCGTTGATCGTCGCCAAGCCGTTCGAGGACAGGCCGTTGGATGACAGGCCGTTAATCGTCGCTAGGCCGTTGATGGTCGCTAGGCCGTTGATCGTGCTGAGCCCGTTGATCGTCGCCAAGCCGTTCGAGGAAAATCCCAGATCGCTCTCTTGCGCGGCGCTCGGTTGTCCGCCCGCCTCTGACGCGCTCCCGCAGCCGACGAGGGCCGACGCGAGGACGGGGAACAGTGCGCCGCATGACGCGCGTCGAAGCATCGACTACCCGTGATGCAATTCGTATGCTACCTAACGACATCTGTCCGACCACAGAATTCAACGCCGCTCACCGCGCGCAAGGCGTCGTTGTTGTGACGGCGTGCTGTTCATGTTGCGCGCCGTACAACGGTCGAGGGGGTGCGACCCAATTTACGAATGGCTTCCGCCCTCGGGCTTCCGTAACCTACCGCGTGCCACCTGCCCCCACGAGTGACACGAATGAGCGATGAAACGACCCAGCCCCAATCAGACGAAACCGCCGAAGGCATGAGCGGCCCCCACCCCGCCGTCGAACAGCTTCGGCAGGCGCTGCGCGCCGTCGAGCAGCGAGACATCGATCCGCTCACGGCGCCGTGGACGGAGATCGAGGCGGGCGTCGCGAAGATGCTCGGAGGCGCCTTCGCGCCCAACAACCCCGATCACGGCACGATCGCGCTGCTCGTGGGCGCGACGTTCGGCGAGCGCGTGTGCCGCGATCTCGGCGGCTTCTGGTTCCAGAACCGCGGCACGCCGGATGGCGCCGCCGTCGGCTTCGCCGAGGTCACGGTCATGTTCTCTCCGCTCGAGGTCGTCGTGCAGGCGCTCGCGCGCGCGCAGCTCACGATGCTCGACGACATCCAGAAGGATCTCGCACAGACGCTGGCGCGTGCGCGGTCCGAGGCCGCGCTGCGGCCCGGCGCGCCCCGCCTCGGCCCCGACGACTATCGCCGCATGTTCGATCCGGGCTTCGTCCAGCTCGCGTGCGTCGACGTCGCGAAGCTGCGCGTCACGCTCGCGAAGACGCCCTCCGAGGCGGCGCGCGACATCGAGGACGCACTCGGGCGCATGCCGTCCGCCGTTCCGTCGGGCGTCCGCTCGTCGATGCGCAACCAGATCGTCGGCTCGCTCGGTGAGCTCCCCCCGAACGGCCCGCTCTCGGAGTGTGTCGCGGCGGCGCCCCCCCTCGTAGAGCTCCTCGCGTTGCTCGGTGGCGCGGTCGAGTCGACGCGCTTCGCGCCCGCCGAGCTGTGGCAGCACGTCCTGCTGCCGCTGCTCCACATCGGCCCCGCCGAGACGTTCCCGTCACTCGACGAGGACGATCGTGCGGCGCTGCGCGACGGCGCCGATCCGCTCGTCGTCTACGTCGAGACCGTACCCTTCCGCACGCCGTCGCCGGACGAGGACGGCCTGCTGGGCGTCTTCCCGCCCGAAGAGCTGGGCCCGCTCGACGCGGCCTTCGCGAGCCTGCCGAACGCGCGCGCCGTCGTCGCGCCCGTCGGGCCGCTCGCCGAGCTCGCGGCGGGCTTCGATCGCGCCGCGCTGCGCTCGGCCGTCGACAAGTTCACGCGCCACGCGATCGCCGAGGCGCAGGGCGCGGGGCAGGAGGCGCCCAACGTCGAATCGGCGCTGCTGCCGATCGCGATCGAGCTGCTGGGCGAGCTGCAACGCGTGCTCGAGGCAGTGCGCGAGGCTCCTGTAGGCGAGCGCGTGCTCGTCGTGCGGCGCGCGCCCGAAGCCGAGGCGGCATCGGACGGCGCGCTCAAAGAGCTCCGCCGCGCGTTCCAGGGCTCGCGCATCATTCTCATCTAATTCATCGACGCTATGGCGGCACCACACGACATCAAGGGCAACGTCGCCAAGCGCCGGACGTTCGCGATCATCTCTCACCCGGACGCGGGTAAAACGACGATGACCGAGAAGCTGCTGCTCTACGGCGGCGCCGTGCACCTCGCGGGCTCGGTCAAAGGCAACAAGGGCGGCCGCGCCGTCACGAGCGACTGGATGGAGATCGAGCGTCAGCGCGGCATCTCCGTGACGAGCAGCGTGCTCCAGTTCGAATACGCGGGGCGGCACCTGAACCTGCTCGACACGCCCGGCCACAACGACTTCAGCGAGGACACCTACCGCACGCTCGCGGCCGCCGATACGGCCGTCATGCTCATCGACAGCGTCAAGGGCGTCGAGCCGCAGACCATCAAGCTGTTCAAGGTGTGCCGCATGCGCGGCATCCCCATCGTGACGTTCTTCAACAAGCTCGATCGCTCGGGCCGGCCGCCGCTCGAGCTGCTCGACGAGGTGGAGCGCATCCTCGGCATCCCCTACACGCCCATGAACTGGCCCGTTGGCTCGGGGCAGAGCTTCGTCGGCGTCTACGATCGCGAGCGCGCCGAGGTGCTTCGCTTCGAGCGCGTCGTCGCGGGGGCGGCGCGCGTGCCCATGTCGACGTGCGCGCCCGACGATCCCGAGCTGCGCGAGGCGCTGGGCGAGCGCATGTATGGCGAGTTCCACGAGGAGCTCGCGCTGCTCGAGGGCGCGGGCCACGGCTTCGACGTCGACCGCTTCCTCGCGGGTCAGCTCTCGCCCGTCTTCTTCGGCAGCGCCATGACCAACTTCGGCATCGAGCCATTCCTCGACCGCTTCGTCGAGCTCGCGCCGCCGCCCCGCACGCGCGCGACGTCGACGGGCTCGATCGACCCCGACGCCAGCACGTTCTCGGCCTTCGTCTTCAAGATCCAGGCGAACATGGACCCGCGCCATCGCGATCGCATCGCGTTCGTGCGCGTGTGCTCGGGCCGCTTCACGCGCGGCATGGAGGTCGAGCAGGTCCGCACGGGCAAGCCGCTCACGATGGCGCGCACCGTGACCTTCCTCGGCCAGGAGCGGACAACCGTCGAAGAGGGCTTCGCGGGCGACATCCTCGGGGTGTGGGACGGCGGCAACCTGCGCATCGGCGACACGCTCGTCACGGGCCCGCGCTTCGAGTTCGAGGGCGTGCCGCGCTTCTCACCCGAGCACTTCGTGCAGGCGGTGCTCAAGGATCCGCTCAAGCGCAAGCAGCTCAAGACGGGCCTCGATCAACTCTCCGAAGAAGGCGCCGTCCAGCTCTTCTTCGATCGCCATCGCCTCCAGCGCGATCCGATCCTGGGCGCCGTCGGCGTGCTGCAGTTCGAGATCATCCAGCACCGCCTGCAGACCGAGTACGGCGTGACCGTCGCCCTGTCTCAGCTGCCTTACAAGCACGCGCGCTGGGTCGAGGGTGAGCCCTTCGAGCCCAACAAGTTCGAGCGCTCAGGCCACACGACCTGCGTCCTCGACGTCGAGAACCGCCCGCTCATCCTCTTCGACAGCGACTGGGCGCTTCGCCAGGCGCTCACCGACAACCCGAAGCTCAAGTTCGTCGCCGCCGTCCAGCCGGGCCGCGGAAATCCTCGCGTCGCCGCCTGACGCGACCGCGGGGCGTGGATCAGGGCTTCGCGCCCTGCGTGATCCAGTCTCTGATCTCGTTGTATTGCTCCATCAGAATACTCATGCCCTGATAGGGCATATGTCCCCCGCAGCCGCCCGGCGGGTTCGCCGCGAGATTCGTCTTGATGACGATGAGGCTGTTGTCTGGCTTGCCTGGAACGACGCGCGACTTCGAAGCGTCGAGGCCAGAACAACCCGACGTCGCAGCGCTGGTGTGCGCCATGACGTTCGCGTAAGAGATGCTGAAGCCGCCCTGGATCTCAGTTCCGAGGTGACAGCCTCCA
>DATAZS010000288.1:0-1529 GCA_036271915.1 Polyangia bacterium | reverse complement strand
AAGGAGCGTCGGCGCCTGCGCGAGATCGTCGAGTCGGTGCGTCCGCCCGGCTCGGGCTTCATCGTGCGCACGGTCGCCGAGAACGTGTCGGAGCGGGAGCTCAAGGCCGACATGGAGTTCCTCATCAAGCTGTGGAACAACGTCGTCGCGCGCGCCGAGGGCGGCCGCTGTCCTTCGCTCATCTACAACGATCTCGACCTGCTGCTGCGCTCCGTGCGCGACCTGTTCACGGCCGATGTCGAGAAGCTCATCATCGACTCGCGCAGCGAGTACGATCGAGTCAAGAAGTTCATCGCGGCGTTCATGCCGGACTTCCAGGGCCTCATCGAGCACTACGACGGCCAGGAGCCGATCTTCGACGGCTTCGGCATCGAGATCGAGATCGACCGCGCCCTCGAGCGCAAGGTGTGGCTCAAATCCGGCGGCTACCTCATCGTCGACGAGATGGAGGCGCTGACCGCCATCGACGTCAACACGGGGCGCTTCGTCGGCAAGTCCAGCCTCGAGGACACGATCACGAAGACGAACATGGAGGCGGCCCGCGAGGTCGCCGAGCAGCTCCGCATCCGTTCGATCGGCGGCATGATCGTCGTCGACTTCATCGACATGGATCGCCCGCACAACCGCGAGAAGGTCACGCGGGCGTTCAACGACTACCTGCGCAAGGATCGCGCGAAGGCGGCCGTGACGCGCATCTCGGAGCTCGGGCTCATCGAGATGACGCGCAAGCGCACGCGCGAGTCGCTGCTGCACAACCTCACGGAGCCGTGCACGGCCTGCGAGGGCAAGGGCTACACGAAGTCGCGCCGCACGGTCTCGTACGAGCTCTTCCGCGAGCTGCGCCGCCAGGGTGATCTCGTCGAGGGCGACACGATCCTCATCGAGGTCCATCCCGAGGTCGCCAACGTGCTCGCGACGACGGATCGGCCGTTCCTCGACGACATCGAGAAGCGCCTGCAGAAGCGCATCATCGTCAAGGCGCGCGGCTCGTTCCACGTCGAGGACTTCGAGATCCGGTCGCCCAACGACAAGGCGCCCATCGAGAAGTCCGAGGTCGCGGGGGGCGGGCGCGACGAGAAGGGCGAGAAAGAGCCCAAGCGGAGGCGGCGCAAGAAGCGCGTCGGACCGCCCGCCGAGATCGAGGCCATGCTCGCCGAGGAAGAGGCGGCGAGCGTCGTCGATCCGGAGGCCATGGCGACGAACGCGGCGGACGAGGCGGCGGCGCAGGCCGCGCAGCAGAACGTCGTCGTCACGAACAACCACGACGAGTAGTCCGGGGCCGGCCGTGGTCCGCGTCTGCTTCGTCTGCCTCGGCAACATCTGCCGGTCGCCGACGGCCGAGGCCGTCATGCGCCACCTCGTGAAGCAGAAAGGCCTCGAGGGCCACGTCGCGATCTCGAGCGCGGGGACGGGCGACTGGCACGTCGGCGGTCCGCGCGACAAGCGCAGCCAGGCCGTGGGCGCGGCGCGCGGCATCCCGCTCACGGGCCGCGCGCGCCAGTTCACGTCGGAGTCGTTCGACGATTGCG
>DATAZS010000287.1:0-8715 GCA_036271915.1 Polyangia bacterium | reverse complement strand
GATAGTCGAAGTTCGCCTGCACCGTCGCCGTCTGCTTCATCATGAAGTGCGCGAGGCGGCTCTGCGTGCCCTGCTCTGGGAAGAACTTGCGCATGACGCCGTAGCGCCGCTTGGGCAGCCACGCCACGTCGTCGATCGTGCCGAAGGGACGCGCGCCGATGCCGAGGAAGCGCATGCCGAGCGCCGCGCCGAGCGCTTGTACCTCGACGACGTGGGCGCGCAGCGCAGTCGCACAGGCCGTCGCCGTCGGCAGCGCGGCGCCCGACAGCTCGACCTGGCCACCCGGCTCGACCGTGATGCGGTCGCCGCCGCGCGCGAGCGAGATCGTGTGCCCGTCCTCGCGGTGCGCCGAGAAGCCGCGCGCCTCGAGCCGCGTCAGCAGCGCCTCGACGCCGTCCGTGCCCACGTACGGCACGGGCGCCCCGTCGGCGCGCGTCGCGATCTTCTCCTGCTCGACGCCGATGCGGAAGGCCGCGCGGGGCTTGGCGCCGCCACGGAAGTACTCGACGAGGTCGTCGAGCGTCGGGCGGCGTGATTCTTCGACCATCGGGGGCGGTGTGCGGTTGTGAGCGAGGCGCGACCGGGCGCGCCGAACGCCGGAAGGCTAATGGCCACACTCCCTCGCGTCAACGTCGGGGAAGCGAAAGTCCGTCGGCCCCGACGCGCCAAGAGCGGCCAAGAGAACGGACAAGACAAGCAGCGATATTTTGACGCCAGCCCCCATCTCGCCACACTTACGTTCCAAACGGCCGCGCGCCGTGCGCGCTTCCGTCAACAAACACCGGCCCGGTCGACCTATACTCGCCCCTTCGCTTCCCTCATGAACCAGCTTTCTACCCTCCTGCTCGTCGATCCGGATCCGCGAGGCCTCGAGACGCTGACGTACGGGTTCGAGCGAGCGGGCTGTTCGGTCGCCGGCACGTCGGATCCGAAGCTCGCGCCCGATCTGTTGCGCACGACGACGCCCCAGCTGGCCGTCGTCGCGCTGCGCACGTCGGACAAGGCGGCGCTCGACGTCATCACGGGCATCAAGCGCGGCGCGCCCGTGCGGCGCGTCCCCATCGTGACGTTCGGCCCGGCCAACCTGCGTCAGGCGGCTCTCGCCGCGGGCGCGAACGACTTCGTCGCGACGCCACTCTACGTGCGTGACGTCGTCACCGTCGGCCGGCTGCTCACGCTGTCGCACACCGTCCCGAACGCGCCGACCCCCGAGGTCGAGGTGCAGGCGCGCCTGTCCGAGTACCACGGCCTGTTTTATCTGCTGCGCGCGCTCGCCGTCGCGGCGCGCTCGGGGATCATCCTGCTGTCGCGCGGGAACAAACGCGCCGAGCTGCGCATCGCCGACGGCACCGTCATGGCGGTCCACATCGCGGGCCTGCAAGGTCTGCCCGCGCTCCACCAGCTCCTGCTGTGGGAGGAGGCCGCGCTCTCGCTGAAGTTCCGCGCCGTGCCGAAGCGCTCGAACCTACACATGTCGACGCAGGAGCTGCTCGACGAGTGCGAGCGCTTCCTGCGCGACTTCGCGCACGCCGCGCAGGATCTCGGCGCGCCCCGCTGCGTCTACGTCCCCGCGCCCGATCGCGATCCGGAATCGTCGGGACTGCAGCCCAGCCAGCTCGGGCCGGCGCTGCGCCTCTTCGACGGGCAGCGCACGCTCGCCGACGTCGTCGAGGACAGCCCGTTCCGCGTGTTCGACACGCTCCGCGTCGTCAAGCGGCTGCTCGACGCGGGCGCGCTCGCCGTCAAATCCGACGGCGTCGGCCCCGGTGATCCTCACTCGATGCTCTGCGATTGGGCCGTCATGCCCGACGACCAGCGCGGCGTCGTCGGCGAGCGCCGGCGCACGAGCCGACGCCTCAAGACCGTCGGCGGCGCAGTTCCGCCGAGCCTGACGTCGCCGCCCGCCGCCGCGCCCGTGTCAGTACCGTCGCCTCCTTCGGCGCCGATCCCGCTCACGCACAAGAAGAGCACGACCTTCGGCGAGATGACGGCGCGCAAGGCGCAAGGCACGCCCGCGGCCCTGGCCGCGCTCGCGCAGGCGCCCACCGTCCAGTTCAAGCTCGACGATCTGCCGCCCGCCGCGCCCATGAGCCCCGCGGGACTGCCGCCCATCACGGCGCGCCACATCGCGACGCAGCCCGAGCCGCCTGTGCGCCGCGCGCCGACGCCCGTGCCCGTGTTGGCGCGCGAGAGCCTGCGTCGCACGCCGCCGCCCGACAGCCTGCGTCGCACGCCCCCGCCCGACGGCGCGCGACGTACGCCATCACCGTCGCTGCGCGACAGCGGCAAGCGTCCGTCGCTGGACGCCCTGCTGCCGTCGGGGCCCGACTCGAAGGCGAAGCTGCGCAAGATCCTCCCCGCGACGCGCCTCACGCCTAGCACGGCGTTCGACGCCGTCGAGGCCGACTTCTTCGCGCGCGAGGCCGACCTCTACAAGCACGAGAAGGTCGAGAGCTTCGACGATCTCGACCGCGGCAAGCGGCCGGGCGGCAGCAAGAAACGCTGAACGGCGCTCAGGCGCGCCAGTGGCGGCCCGCGATCAGGTCTTGCCGTGCCACTGGAGCTCGATGCGCCCCATCGGGCTCGCGATGCGCAGCGTGATGCTGCCCGACTTCGCGCCCGCGAACGCCTCAGCGTCGGCGGGCGCCTCGAAGCGAATGGCGTAGCCGCGCGTGAACGGCGTCTTCTCGGGGAAGAACACGTCCTCGTACGGCCCCGGCAGCTTCTCGACGCGCACGGAGACGGGCGCGAGCTCGTGTCCGAGCGCGTCGACGAGCGTCGTCCGCCACGCCGAGCTCGCCTTCTCGAGATCGTTCCACTTGTAGTTCGTTGCCTGCGCCGTCACGTGGAACTCGTACGTCGTGCGCGCGACGTCCTTCTGGGCGCCACGCAGCGCCTTCTTGTCGTCGTCCGACAGGCTGTAGATCTCGGCGTAGCGCTCGATGTACGCCTCGCGAAAGTCCCAGCTCTTGTACGTCGCCCAGACCTCGAGCGCGACGTCGACCTCCTCGATCATCTTCTGGTGACGCGTCCACCGCTCGTAGACGTCCTCGTAGTCCTTGCCCACGTACGAGCGCGGCGTATCTGAGAAGTCGACGGCGGCGTACTTCTGCTGGCCGCAACCGGGCGCGAGCGCGCACGCGACGAGCAGCGCGGCGCACGCGATGCGCGCGCCCGTCATGACGGGAAGTCTCGCCGCCGGAACAACGTGAAGAGCGGCGCCTCCTTCTCGAGCACCTCGCGTCCGCCCTCCTCGCGATCGACGAGGCCGATGATCGCGGCGACGTGCAGCCCGTGCTCGCGCACGCGCGCGACGGCCTTGAGCGCCGAGCCGCCCGACGTCACGACGTCCTCGAGGATGGCGACGTGCATGCCGGGGCGCAGCGACTTCGTGCCCTCGATCCACTGGCCCGTGCCGTGGCCCTTCGGCTCCTTGCGCACGTAGAACGCGGGCAGCGGCCGCCCCTGGACGAAGCTCAGCGTCGACACGGCCGACGCGAGCGGATCGGCGCCCATCGTGACGCCGCCGATGGCCTCGACGTCGGGCAGCTTGTCGGCCAGCAGCCGCGTCATGCAGGCCGCGACGAGGAAGTGCCCCTCCGCCGTGAGCACCGCCTGCTTGCAGTCGATGTAGAAGTTGCTCTTCGCGCCCGACGCGAGCGTGACCTCGCGCTGCTCGTAGGACAGCCTCGTGAGCAGCGCCAGGAGGCGCTTGCGGTTCTGCTCGAACTGCTCCTCGCCGATCATCGCCGCATTTCTATCACATCGTTGTCGCGCGACACGGTCACGTCGGCCGTGACGCGCGCAACGCTCACAGACCGTCGAGCGGGTTGTCGCTGACAGCCTTCTTCTTGGCGTAGGCCCGCGGCGTCGCGGGCGTCGGCGCGTCGCTCTTCGCGTTGCTATGGCCGTGCGAGTGCGACGCCGCCGCGACCGCCGCGTTCCGCTGCGCGGCCGCCGCCTCGGCGCGGATCTGCGCGCGCGCCTCGTCGGTCTGCGCCTTCGCGAGCTTGTCGTTCATGTCCTTCGTGATGGCGGCGATCTGCGCCTGCAGCTCGTCGTTCTTCGCCTTGGCCTCGGCCTCGGCGCGCGCGCTGTCGGCGCGCGCGGCGGCCAGCGTCGCCTGATTGTCGCTGTACATCTTGTAGCCGAGGCCGCCCGCGATGATCACGAGCACGCCCGTGACGCCGAGGATCGCCTTGAGCGGCGACTTCTGCTGGGTCTTGGCATGGACCTCGAGCCGCATGCGCTCTTCCTGCAAGCGAACCTCGCCCTCGACGCGCGCGCGGCGCTCGGCCTCTTGCACGCGAATCTGGTCCTCGCGGACGCGGTTCTCCTGCTCCTCGACCACGCGGCGGGCGCGATCTTCCTCGTCGCGGACCCGGCGCTCTTCAGCCTCGCGCACGGCGCGCTCGGCGGCCAGCTTCGCCGCGCGATCGGCCTCGACGCGCGCGTCGGCTTCCTCCTTCTCCTTCTTGACGCGTCCGTCTTCGATGCCACGGAGCTCTTTCAAAGAGAACAGAACGGAGTTTTCACGACGCTCGGCCATTGATGCCCTTTCCAGCTGCACTCGGAGAACGAGTCAGATCAGTAAACACGATTATCCTGCCAGATTCAAACGCACGGCGGCGCGATTCGATCTCGCGGCACGAAGAAATCGACGCGCGACGGTCGCGCCCGGCGGCGTGTCAGAAGCGCGACGCGCGCGCGCCGCGCGGGAGGAGCTCGGCCGTCTTACTTGCAGCCTACTTGCGATCTTACTTGAACGACGCGAGGAGCTTGTCGATGGCGTCGTCCTTCTTCTTGTTGGACGCGGCAGACGACTTGTTCGCGTGGCTGTCGCTCTTCGCGATCGTCTTAGATCCGCCACCGTGGCCGGCGCGAGATGCCGAGTGGTGGTGTGACGAGTGATGATGCTCGGCCGCCGGCTTGTCGCTCGCTTCGCCCCCCGTGGCTGCAACGGCGACGCTCGCCGACTTGCCGTCGGACTTGGGCGCCGCCTTCGCGGCGGCGGACTTCGCCTCGGCCTCGGCGACCTTCGCCTTGGCGGCCTCGGTCGCGGCGACGGCCTCGGCGGCGCGCGCGGCCTTCGCGTCCATCACCTCTTGCTCGGCCGCGATCTGCTGCGAGTGGTGGTGCCACAGCGCTCCGCCCAGACCCAACGTCGCGACGGCCAACAGGCCACCGACGATCCACAACGCCTTGATCGCGGGGTGCGGGCCCTGACCGGGGAGATCGAACTTCGGGAGGACGACTTTCTCGCTCATCTTATGATCCAGCTCCTGCTGCTACGGATTGAGTTGGCTCGGCAAAGCAAGAAATATTCCGCTAAGTTGTACATGGTAACTCACGGAAAACCTTCACGCCAGAGAACTCGTGGCGCGCGCACGCTGGAGACAGTCCCCCCCAGGGGCCCCGGTAGCGCCGTCCGAGCATCCGGGCTATCGTCGCGCGGCGCAGCGCATGCCCCACTACGTCGACCTCCACTCGCACTACCTGCCCGCGCTCGACGACGGCGCCACGAGCCTCGAGATGTCGGTGCAGATGCTGCGCGCCATCGCGTCGCTCGGCTTCTCTCATCTGTACGCGACGCCGCACCAGCGCGCCGGCATGTTCATGCCCGAACGCGAGAAGATCGACGCCGCGTTCGCACAGGTGCGGGCGACCCTCGGCGCGGGCGCGCCCACGCTCGGCCTCGCCGCGGAGAACTTCTGGGACCTGGTCTTCCACGATCGCCTGCGCGGCCAGGCCGTGCCGACGTACGACGCGACGCCGGCGTTCCTGTTCGAGGTCAACACGCAGATGATGCCCGCGGACATGGAGAACCAGCTGTTCCAGATCCGAACCAACGGGTACCTGCCCGTCATGGCGCACCCCGAGCGCTATACGGCCGTGCAGCGCGATCCGTCGCTCGCCGAGCGCCTCGGGCGTCACGCCGTCATGCTCATCGATCTGGGCGCGCTCGACGGCGCGCACGGCAAGGCCGAGATGAAGACGGCGCGCAAGCTCGTGCTCGACGGCCTCGCACACGGCGCGGCGTCGGACATCCACCGGCCCGAGGACCAGACCTCGGTCGCCGCCGGCATGGCGTGGATCAAGAAGCAGCGCGGTCAGGCGGTGCTCGAACAGATGCTCGACGAGAACCCGCGCCGCGTGCTCGCGGGCGAGCTGCCCGATGCGCCGCGCGTCTGAACGACGGCGCGCACGATCGCCGCGAAGCCGGCCAACAAGCGGGTCGCGAAGCGTGCTACGAAAGGGGCCGCTCGTGAACGCCAAGATGCTCGTCAAGATCACGCTGTCGCTCGTCGTGGGCGGCGTGTGCGTCTACCTCGCCGTGCGCGGCATGAACGGAAAGGCCGTGCTCGCGGCGCTGCGCGCGCTGTCACCCGGCGCCCTCGCGCTCTACGCCGTGACGCTCGCCGTGACGCACCTGTTCCGCGCGTGGCGCTGGGAGTTCCTGCTGCGGCCCGTGGGCATCTCCGTGCCGTTCAAGCGCATCCTCGCGATCTCGTCGGTGGGCTTCATGGCGATCCTCGCGCTGCCCGTGCGCCTCGGCGAGTTCGTGCGCCCCTACTTCGTGACGCGCGAGCGCGGCGGCAGCATGACGGCGGCGCTCGGGACCGTCGCCGTCGAGCGCATCGTCGACGGGCTGCTCATCTCGATCCTCTTCTTCGGCTCGTACCTCTTGTCCGCCGGTGACTCGTTCACGCGTGAGCTGCGCGTCGCCGCGTGGGCCTCGCTCGTGGGCTTCGTGGGCCTCACCACGTTCCTGGCCCTCGCGCGCGTGTGGACCGACAAGACGATCGCCTTCGCGCTGCGCGTGTCGCTGCTGCACTACGTCGCGCCCGCGCGCGCCGAACAGCTGGGCCACAAGCTGCGCGCGCTCATCTCGGGGTTCAACGTCCTCGCCGACCACCGCAACTTCGGCATCTTCCTCGCGCAGTCGATCGTCTACTGGGGCGTCAACGGCTTCGGCATGTGGATCCTCGCGCGCCAGATGAACCTGCCGATCTCGATCGGCGCCGCCTTCACGACGATGGCGGTCACGGGCATCGTGCTGACGTTGCCGAACTCGCCCGGGCTCGTGGGCCAGTTCGAGTTCGCGATCAAGCTGGGCCTCGGCGCCTACCTGCCGGCGACGATCGTCAACGCCAACGGCCTCGCCTACGGCATCGTCCTGCACGGCGCGCAGACCGTCTGGTACGTCGGCTTCGGCCTGCTCGCGCTGCCCATGCTGACGAAGCGCGGGGAGCACGCGTCGCTCAGTGAGGCCGTGCGCGAGTCGAACCGCGCCGTCGAGGAGGTGGAGGCGGCCGAGGCCGCCGCCGACGAGGCGCTCGCGAGCCGCGAGGGTGCGTAGCGTGGCCGAGCCCCGCGTCGATCTGCGCAGCGACACCGTGACGCGGCCGTCGGCGGGCATGCGCGCCGCCATGGCGGCGGCCGAGGTCGGCGACGACGTCCTCGGCGACGACCCGACCGTGAGGCGGCTGCAAGAGCGCGCCGCCGAGCTCCTGGGGCAAGAGGCGGCGCTGTTCGTGCCGTCGGGCACGATGGCCAACCAGATCGCGCTCAAGGTTCACTGCGAGCCAGGCGACGACGTGCTCGCGTGCGACGGCGCGCACCTCATGTGGTACGAGTCGGGCGCCGCGGGCGCGATCGCGGGCGTGCAGATCAGATCGATCGGGCGCGCGGGGCGCTTTTCGGCCGCGGACGTCGAGGCGGCGTACTGGACGAGCAGCCCCACGATCCCGGCGACGCGGCTCGTGTGCGTCGAGAACACGCACAACCGCTCGGGCGGCGTCGTGTGGCCGCGCCTCGCGATCGACGCCGTCGTCGCGACGGCGCAGCGGCTCGAGACGCGCCTGCACCTCGACGGCGCGCGCCTCATGAACGCCGCCGTCGCGCTCGACGAAGCACCCGACGTGCTCGCGCGCGGCTTCGACACCGTGTCGATGTGCTTCTCGAAGGGCTTGGGCGCGCCCGTGGGCTCTGTGCTCGCCGGATCGCGCGCGCTCGTCGCGCGCGCGCTGCGCTTCCGCCGCATGTTGGGCGGCGGCATGCGCCAGGCGGGCGTGCTCGCGGCCGCCGCGCTCTGGGCGCTCGACCACAACGTCGCGCGCCTCGCCGAGGATCACGCCAACGCGCGCTGGCTCGCCGAGCGCCTCGCGACGCTGCCCGGCCTCGTCGTCGACGCGGCGCCGCCGTCGAACATCGTCATGGTCGACCTCGCGGCGGGATTTCCCGCGGCGAAGGAGATCACGGCGCGCCTCGCCGCGCGCGGCGTGCTGTGCCTCCCCTTCGGCGAACGTCGGCTGCGGCTCGTCACGCACCTCGACGTCGACCGCGCCGCGTGCGCGCGCGCCGCCGACGAGCTCGCCGCCGTGCTGCGCGGCTAACCCAGCTCCACCACCCCCGCGCCCTCCTCGACGGCCTCGCCCTCCTTGACGAGGATCGCCGTGACCTTCCCGGCGGCCGTCGCCTCGACGGGCATCTCCATCTTCATCGACTCGAGGATGACGACCGTCTGGCCCTCGGTGACGCTGTCGCCTACCTTGACCTCGATCTTCCAGACCGTCCCGGTGATGTGCGCGTTCACTCTGGTGGCCATGTGCCTCTGAGAGTAGAAACCGATCGCATGACGGTCAAGCGGCGATGGCTGGGCGGCGCGCGATTCGCGGCGACGCTCGCCTTCGCGACGACGCTGGCCGCGGCGGG
>DATAZS010000286.1:0-1727 GCA_036271915.1 Polyangia bacterium | reverse complement strand
GCCATGTGCAACGACGGCAACGTCGGCGCCTCGTGCAAGACCGCGAGTCAGTGCCACGTCCCGTTTTGTCGCAACGCGATCTGCACCGACGGCGGAATCGGTCGCTTTTGCGAAGTCGATAGCGATTGCCTCGCGAAGTTGCATTGCGACGGCGGCGCCTGTGACGCGGGCGGCGCGTGTAGAGTCGACGCCGACTGCTTCGCCGGGTTCTTCTGCGCCGACTCCGTTTGCAACGATGGGGGCGAGGGAGCCATGTGCGAGAGCACGAGTCAGTGTCTGGACGGCTTCTCCTGCATCAGCAATTCAACCTGCAGTCTGGGCCGCCCCGGAGATATTTGCAGCGTCGACGGCGACTGCCAGGGACAGGCCTTCTGCGGCGCCCAGGTCCATTGCAGCGACGGAACTGCGGGGGGCGCCTGTCGGCGAGACGGCAGCGGTTGCGTCGGCGGGACGCAGTGCTCCAACGATCCCGTCTATGGCCTGATCTGCAGGTGAACCCGGGCCCTCAGCCGCCGGCGCCGTCGGTCGCGACGGCGTCGAGGTCGGCGTCGAGCAGCGCGTCCTCTTCGGTCTCGATGTCGCGCATGAGGCTCGCCGCGAAGGCGCGCACGTTCCGCGTGAGCTCGACCCAGGACAGCGTCTCGGGCTCGAGCGCCGCGAGCGCCGTCGCGAGGGCCTGGCGCTGTCTCGCGTGGCTCTCGGCGATCTCGCCCTGCAGCACGGCGCCCCACCCGATGACGTCGCGGAGCGCGTGCGGGAATGCCTGCGCCTCGAACGTCAGGTGCTCCTCGAGCGTGACGTACAGCGTGCGGACGCGCGTTCGCAGCGCCTCGAGCTCCGGCCTCGAACGCGCCTTGGGCACGGCGAGCTGGATCGCCTCGGCCAGCAAGCCGCGCAGCACATCGTGCTGAGAAAGAATGGCGCTGCGTGCGCCGCTCGACGACATCGGTTCCACCACGCCCTCATATCCGAGCTCGTTCATGACCCCTCCTCCGTTGACTGACGCCTCGACCCAGATTGTGGCGCGCGATCGTGCGGGCGCGTGTTTCGTCTTCGTCCCGAGTTGATTTCGAAACCGTGCGAGCCACGGTTTGGAGAACGACGTCGTTGAGCCTTAAGCTGCGCGCGCCGTGCGGCTCGCTGCGCTGATGTTGGTCACGACGTGCGTCGCCGCGTGCGCGCGGTCTTCGGCCGGCCCGCGCGCGTGCATCGCGCAGGCGACGGCCGTCTACGACACCGTCCCGCTCGTTCGTCGCGTCGACGGCACGGTTTGGGTCGTGGCGGCCGATCGCCAGTCGTTCACGGAGATCGTCGACGCCGCGGGGCACCTGCACGCGACGGACGTCGCGGCGTCGGGCTCGACGGCCTACGGCAGCGCCACGGGGTGCGCGATCGTCGAAGGTGGTCGCGTGGCGTGCTTTCCGCTCGCTGGGCCGCTCATCGACTCGACGCCGCTCGGTGGTGGGCGCGGCGCGGGCGTGACGACGTCGTCGGTCGTGGCCGTCGTCACGTCGGCGGACGCGGCGGCGGCGCCGCTCGCGGGCGCGCGTCAGCTCGCGGCGAGCATGAACGGCGGCTCGGCCGTGTTCTGCGTCGTCACCGACGCGGGCAGCGTCGCGTGCTGGGGCTTCGACGTCGACGGCATCCTCGGGCGCGGCGACGGCATGGACGCGACGTTCGCGCGCCCCGTGCTCGCCGACGCGGCGACGCCGTTCGGCGACGCCGTC
>DATAZS010000285.1:0-3361 GCA_036271915.1 Polyangia bacterium | reverse complement strand
CGTTGGGCACCATGCCGGCATCGGCGGCGGCGCGGCTCGCGCCGAGCGCACCGCCCATCAGATCCGTGAGCTCCTCGAGGATCTTGAAGTTGGCGCCTTCGCGCATGCCGCGGCCGCCCGACACGACGACCTTGGCGTCGGACAGATCGGGCCGCGCGCTCTTCGTGCCGCGCACGCCCAGGTGCTCGGCGCCCAGCGCGTCGACGGCCGCGACGGCGATCGTCTCGACGGCGCCAGCTGCTCCAGCGGCGGCCGGCGCGAACGCCGTCTGACGCACGCTCGCGACGAGCACGTCGCCGCTCACCTCGACGATCTCGATGGCGTTGCCGGCGTACGCGGGGCGCTTGAGCTCTTTGCCGCCCAACACGCCCGTGACGTCGGACGCCATGCCCGCGCCCAGCAGCGCGGCCGCGCGCGGCAGCACGTCTTTGCCCGTCGATGTCGCCGTGCCCACGAGCGCCGAGGCGCCCGCGCGCTTGCACGCGTCGGCCAGCTGCGGCGCCCACGTCTCGGCCATGGGCGCGGCCAGCCCCGCGCCGTCGTAGGCCAGCACGCGCGCGGCGTACCTCGCGGCGTCGGCCGCGGCGCCCGCGACGCCGTTGCCGACGACGACGGCGACGACCTCGCCACCTTGATGCTTCGCGAGCTCGGCGCCCGCCGTGAGCGCCGGCAGCGACGCCGCGCGCACGGACTTGCCATCATCGGAGACTTCGCAGAACACGATGACGGCGCCCATCAGATCACCTTCGCTTCGTTGTGCAGCTTGGACACGAGCTCTTCGACGGAGGCGACCTTGATGCCGGCCTTGCGGCCCGCGGGGGCTTCGTAGGTCTTCACCTTCACGCGCGGCGCCGCCGCGACGCCCAGCTCGGCGAGCGTGACGTCTTTGATCTCCTTTTTCTTCGCAGCCATGATGCCCTTGAGCGACGCGTACCGCTGCGTCTCCTCCCACTCGGCATCGGGCGGCGCGAGCGCGTCGTTGCGCACGGCCTTCTTGCCGATGATGCGCAGGTCGACGGTCAGCACGGCGGGGAAGCGCACGCGCTTCTCCTCGACGCCCGCGTCCACCTCGCGCGTCACCGTCGCGCTCTTTCCGTCGGCCGCCGCCTTGATGGTCGCGAGGAACGTCGCCTGCGGCCAGCCGAGCAGACCCGCCAGAATTTGCCCCACCTGGTTCGAGTCGCCGTCGACCGTCTGCTTGCCGAGCACGACGAGGTCGGGCTTCTCGCGCTCGACGACGGCCTTGAGGATGTGCGCGACGGCGTCGGCGTCGAGCGCTGCGTCTTCGGCGCCCACGAGGATCGCGCGGTCGGCGCCCATGGCGAGCACGCCGCGCAGCTGCTGCCCGACGTCCTTGGGCCCGATGCTCACGACGACGACCTCGCCGACGCGCTCGCCACCCTTGCCCTTCTCGGTGAGGCGCAGCGCCGTCTCGACGGCGTACTCGTCGAAGGTGTTGACCTGCCAGCTCGCGCTCGACAGATCGATCTGACCGCCCCCGAACTTCAACTTCTGCTCGGGATTGGGAACCCGCTTCGCAGTGACGAGGATTTTCACGGTTACACGCTACATCGGCACGGAGCGTCGCTCCATTAACCTCACGAACCTCGCGTTAACGTAAGGCGCGGCTAACCGACTGCCAGGCGGAGCGCCTCTTCGAGGCACATCAGGATCTCGTCGTCGATGTCGACGAGGTACACGGTCGAGGGCTTGGCCTGCCGGTGCGCGCGCAGCTCGTCGACCATGGCGCGCGCGGCGTCCGCGGGATCGACGCCGCCCAGGCCCGTGCCCATGCCGGGGATCGCGACGACCTCGAAGCCGTTGCGCGCGGCCGCGAGCATGGCGGCGCGCGTGGCGCGTCGCACGTTCTCGACGCCGACCTTCTCGCCCGGCTGGTCCATGGTCGGCGCGTGGATGACGTGCTTCGCCCACAGCTTGCCGGCGTTGGTGACGACGGCGGCGCCCACGGCGATCGGCGCGAGCGACATCGCCTCGCGCTGGATGCTGGGTCCGCCCTTGCGCGAGAGGGCGGCGGCCACGCCACCACCCATGATGCCGAGCGAATTCGCGGGGTTGACCACCGCATCCACGTTCATCGTCGTGATGTCGGACTTTGCGAGGTGGATCTGCATTGGCAGGATCCGCTTGGGGGCGGAGGCCGCCAGCTTAACATCGCCGGCGCAAAACCGCGCAATATCGCGGTCAGAAAATCAGCTGAACAGCTGAGATCGCCTAGTGGAAGATCTTCTCGAGCTCCTGCTCGACCTTGGTCGAGTCGGCGGCGCGGGCCACGGACAGCTCCTGGACGATGAGCCCCTTCGCCGTGTCGAGCATGCGGCGCTCGCCGAACGACAGCGGCTTCAGACCCTTGAGGCGGTACAGGTCCCGGAAGACCTCGGCCACCTCGAACAGCGAGCCCGACTTGATCTTCTCCATGAAACCGCGGTAACGGCGGTTCCAGGTCTGGCGATCGATGTGGATCTCTTTGTCCCGCAGGATGTCGAGGACCTCCTCGATCTCGTCCTCGCGCGCGACGCGCCGGAGGCCGACCTGGTCCGCCTTGTCGACGGGGACGAGGATGCGGAGCCCGCTGTCCATGGCCTGCAGCACGTAAAAGCGCTGGACGCGGCCGAAGACTTCCTTCTTCTCGATGCCGATGATCTCGGCGACGCCCTGAGACGGGTAGACGGCCTTGTCACCAATGATGAACTCAACTGGCACGGCGCGGACCTCCTTGGGTTTCTCCGAACATCCTTGGATAGTGTCCCCTCGTCCCCGCCAGACCCGTAAGCCCCCGAAATATGTCAGTAAAAACTTAGGGAAGCTTACGTTCGCCTACAACGGTATCTTTGTCGGGCGAAGACTGTCAAGCGGGGATTTACGCGCCACCTGACGGACCTCCGTCTACAGTTGTCCACACCCGCGCAACAACACGACTAACATTGATTCACCACCCTGACGGCGCTTCGCGCTATGGTCCGGCCGCATGGCGCGGTCTGCGTTCGATTCGATGGCCGTCCCCGCCGCCCGCTCGGGTGGAGGTGGATGGAAGGCGCTGCTGTGGTTCTGCGTGGCCGCCGCGGGCGTCGGCTTCGCGGGGTACGTGTTCCTCGTGCCCTATCAACAGATGCAGAGCGCGCTCGGCTCGAAGACGGCCGCGCTGAACGCCGAGCGCGCGACGGTCACGGAGACGACGGCCGAGCGGGACAAGCTCAAGGCCGACCTCGCGAAGTTCACTGACGCCGAGAAAGAAAAGGAGACGACCGACGCCAAGAAGAAGGCGGACGTCGACGGGCTCATCGCGCAGCTGCGCCCCAGCCTCGAGCCGCTGGGCGCCATGGTCGCCGTCGAGGACGGCGTG
>DATAZS010000284.1:0-5730 GCA_036271915.1 Polyangia bacterium | reverse complement strand
GTCCGGCGACGCTCCCGCCGCCCGCGCGCGACCCGAGCGGCCACGCGCGACGGGTCGCCGCGTGGAGCGCCGGCGGGGTCGCCGTCGCGGCGCTGGGCGTGGGCGTCGCGTTCAACCTCGAGGCGCGCTCGAAGATGAATTCGTGCGCGAGCCAGTGGAACGCCACGATGATGGGCAGCGCCCTCGACCTGTGCGACCAGGCGAAACCCTTCGCTTACGGTTCGTACGCGCTCTTCGGCGTCGCGGGCGCCGCCGCGGCCGTCAGCGCCCTCTTCTTCTTGTGGCAACCGAGCGCGCAGACCGCCGAGGAGCCCGCCGTGACCGAGGTCAGCCTGCTGCCCGCCCTCGGAAGCGGAGCCGGCGCAGGCGCGTCGCTGGTCGCCTCGGGGCGATTCTAGGGTACGATCGAGAGCGATGAAGATCGCCGCTGGCCTCTCGGTTCAGATCGACTACGAGCTCTCCGTCAAGGGAGGCGACGTCATCGAGTCGTCGGCGCGCAGCGGGCCGCTTCGCTACGTACACGGGCAAGGCAAGATGTTGCCGGGGCTCGAGAGCCGCCTGCTGGGCCTGTCGCCGGGCGACGAGAAGCGCGGCGAGATCCCCGCGCGCGAGGCCTTCGGCGCGGAGGACGCGCAGCCCATCAAAGAGATGGCGCGCAAGGACTTCCCGAAGGACGCCAAGCTCGAGGCAGGCTCGGTGTTCGAGGCGAAGAGCCCGACGGGCGAGCCGCTGCGCCTCAAGATCGTCTCGGCGAGCGCAAATCAGGTGAAGGCGCGGCTGCTGCACCCGCTCGTCGGTCGCGATCTCGTGTTCCGCGTCAAGGTGCTGGCCGTGAGCGATCCCCATCGCCCCCCGCCCGCGCCGGGGATCGTCGAGCTCAACGTCGAAGATCTCAAAGACGACCTCAAAGACGACCTCAAAGACGACCTCAAGGACCCGTGACCGCGATCTGAGCCCCGCGTCGCGCGCAGCGATGCGCCTCAACGGCGTCGGCGGCGGCGTATCACCGAGCCGAGCGCCAGCGCGAGGAGCGCGAGCGCCGAGGACGAGCCGCCAGCGCCCGTCGCGTCGCAACGGCAGCCGCCACCCGCGACGTAGCCGCCGCCCGCGAGGTAGCCGGCGGCGCCGCCTGCCCCGCCCGCGCCGCCGCCGCCCGAAACGTCGCCCTGATCGGCGTTCCCGTCGCGCGCGGCGTCGCTGCTGATCGGCGCATCGACCGCCCCGTCGGCGACGTGGCCGTCGGTCGTCGGTGCGTCGATGGGCGCGTCGGTCGCGGCGTCGCGACCCGCGTCAGCGCCGCCGTCCGGGCTGGGCGGAGGCTGCTGGCAGACGCCGGCGGCCGTCCCCGTCGCCGTGCAGACGAGCGAGGCTGGGCAGCCGTTGCCGCCCGTCGTGCGGCAGCCGGGCACGCAGCGCGCGCTCGTCGGATCGCAGATGCGCCCCGACGTCGCGCCGCCGCAGTCGGTGTCCATCGCGCAGCCGCACGAGCCGCCCGCGACGCAACGACCGCCGCTCAGATCGACGCGGCACGCGCTCTGGTTCGCCGTCGTGCACTCGGCGCAGGTGTGCATCGAGGTGTCGCACACGAACGGCGCGGCGCAGTCGGTGTCGACGAGGCACTGCACGCAGCGGTCGAGGCCCTCCGTCATGTCGCAGCGACCGAGCGGCGCGGCGCAATCGCCGTCGGCCGCGCAGGACGTCGTCGTCGTGCACGTGCCGACGCCGCTCGTGACGGAGCAGGTTTGGTTCGTCGGGCAGCCGTTGTGCCCGGGCCCGCAGCCCGGCTCGCAGAAGCCGTTCGGGCCGCTGCAGATGAAGCCCGACGTCGCGCCGCCGCACGCGACGTCCGTCGTGCAGCCGCACAGGCCCGTCGCGACGATGCACAGCGGTTCGAGCCCGACGCACGCCGCGCCGTTCGTCGCCGAGCACTCCGTGCACGCGCCCGCGAGCGGCCCCGTCTTCTGACAAACGGGGTGCGCGGGATCGGGGCAACTGGGGCCGCCGTCGGCGACGCAGCCCGTGCAGGTGTGCGTCGTCGCCGAGCAGACGGGCGTCGTGCCGCCGCAGTCGGCGTTGCCGAGGCACGCGACGCAGACGCCGCCGCCGCCCGTCGTGTCGCACAGCGGAGCGCTCGCCGCGCAGTGGCTCGTGTCGGTCGGCGTACAGACGGCGCAGGCGCCCGTGCTGAGGCACACGGGGAACTTCGGATCGCAGTCGGCGCTCGTGAGGCACGCGCGGCACATGTTCGTCGTCGTGTCGCAGATGGGCCGCGTGCCCGAGCAGTCGGTGCTCGCGACGCACTCGACGCAGGCGCTCGTCGCCGTGTCGCACACCTGCTGCGCGACGGCGCAGGCGCCGGGCTTACCGGCGCCGCACGGGACGCATGCGCCGCTCGCGCCGCACACGGGCGCGGACACGTCGCATTCGCTGTCGAGCGCGCAGGTTCGGCAGGCGTGCGTCGTCCCGTCGCAGACGGGCGTCGCGCCCGAGCAATCGGCCGACGACACGCACGCGACGCACACGCCGTCGGTCGCGTCGCACAGCGCCGTCGCGCCCGAGCACGCGGCCGCGTTCGTCGTCGAGCACGCGCCGCACGCGCCGCTCGGCTCGCACGCCGCCGTCGTCCCGCCGCACTCGCCGTCGGCCTCGCAGCCGCGGCATACGTGCGTCACGCCGTCGCAGACCGGATTGGTCGCCGTCGTGCACGCGCTGGCCGCGAGGCAGGCGACGCACGTGCCGCCCGTCGTGTCGCACAACGGGGTCGCGCCGCTGCAGGCCGTGGCGTTCGTCGTCGAGCACGCGCCGCACGCGCCGCTCGGCTGGCACGCCGCCGTCGCGCCGCTGCAGTCGGTGTCGCCCGCGCACGCGCGGCACGTGTTCGTGCCCGTGTCGCACACGGGCTTCGTGCCGCCGCACTGATCGTTCGTCGTGCACGACGAGCACGCGCCCGTCGCGACGTCGCACCCCGCCGTCGGGCCCGTGCACTTCGTGAGGTTCGTCGCCGAGCAGACGCCGCACGCGCCCGAGGGATCGCAGGCGGGCGTCGCACCGCCGCACTCGGCGTCGGTCGAGCAGGCGCGGCACGCGTGGGTCGTCGCGTCGCACGCGGGCTTCGTGCCCGAGCACTGCGCGCCCGTCGCGCAGCCGACGCAGGTGCCCGTGCCGACGTCGCAGGCCGAGGTCGTGCCCGCGCAGCGGCGCGTGTTCGTCGCCGAGCACGCGCCGCACGCGCCACCCGGCTGGCACGCGGGCGTCGCGCCGCTGCAGTCGGTGTCGCCGCCACACGCGCGACAGACGTGCGTCGTCTTGTCACAGACGGGCGTCGCCCCGCCGCAGTCCGTGTTTCCGACGCACGCGACGCAGGAGCCGGTCGTCGCGTCGCAGCCCGGCGTCGCGCCCGAGCACGCGCTCTTGTTCGTGGCCGAGCACGCGCCGCACGACCCGTTCGCCTGGCACGCCGGAGCCGCGCCGCCGCAGTCGCCGTCCGCGGTGCAGCCGCGGCAGGTGTGCGTCGAGCCGCTGCACGTCGGCGTCATGCCGCTGCAATCGGCGTTCGCGACGCACGTCACGCACGTGCCAGACGTCGTGTTGCAGAGCAGCGTCGAGCCGGTGCACGCCGTCTTGTTCGTCGCCGAGCAGCCGCCGCAAGCGCCCGTGGGCTGACACGCCGGCGCGACGCCGCCGCAGTCGCCGTCGATCGAGCACGCGCGGCACGTATGCGACGACTGATCGCAGATCGGCGTCGTGCCCGAGCACTGCGCCGCCGAGAGGCAGCCCACGCACGAACCCGTGACGGCGTTGCAAGCGGGCGTCGAACCGATGCACGCCGTGGCGTTCGTCGACGAGCACGCGCCGCACGCGCCGTTGGGCTGGCAGGCCGGCGTGTTGCCGCCGCAGTCGGTATCGCTCGTGCACCCGCGGCACGTGTGCGTCGTCGTGTTGCACGCGGGCGTCGAGCCCGTGCACGTCGTGTTCGCGACGCAGGCGACGCAGGTGGCGGCCGTCGCGTTGCAGGCGGGCGTCGAGCCCGTGCACAGCGTCGCGTTCGTGGCGGAGCACACGCCGCACGCGCCGTTCGACTGACACGCGGGCGCCGCGCCACCGCAGTCGCCGTCAGCCACGCAAGCGCGACACGTGTGCGTCGCCGTGTCACACGTCGGCGTCGCGCCCGAGCAGTCGGCGTTGACGACGCACGCGACGCAGGTCGCGGTCGTCGGGTTGCACACAGGCGTCGCGCCCGCGCACTGGCTGGGGTTCGACGTCGAGCAGGTGCCGCAGACGCCGCTCGGCTGGCACGCGGGCGTGTTGCCGGCGCAGTCGCCGTCGCCCGCGCAGCCGCGGCACACGTGCGTCGTCGTGTTGCACACGGGCGTCGCGCCGCTGCACGTCGCGTTGGTGACGCACGCCACGCAGGTGCCCGCCGCCGTGTCGCACGAAGGTGTCGCGCCGCCGCACTTCGCGGTGTTCATGGCCGAGCACGCGCCGCACGCGCCGCCCGGCTGGCAGGCCGGCGTCGCGCCGCCGCACTCGCCGTCGGCCGTGCAGCCGCGGCACGCGTGCGTCGTCGTGTTGCACACGGGCGTCGCGCCGCTGCAGTCGGCGTTGGCGACGCAACCCACGCAGGCGCCCGTCGAGACGTTGCACACGTCGTTCGTCCCCGTGCACTTCGTCTTGTTGCTCATCGAGCAGGCCCCGCAGGCGCCCGTCGGCTCGCAGGCGGGCGTCGCTCCGCCGCACTCGCCGTCGCCGGAGCAGCCGCGGCACGTGTGCGTCGTGAGGTTGCACACGGGCGCCGCGCCGCCACAGTCGCTGTTGCTGAGGCAACCGACGCAGCTCCCCGACACGGTCAAGCACTGTGGCGTCGCGCCGCCGCACGCCGAGGCGTTCGTCATCGAGCACTGCCCGCAGATCCCCGACGCCTCGCACGCTGGCGTCACGCCGCCGCACTCCGTGTCCCCCGCGCAGCCGCGGCACGTGTGGCTCATCGTGTTGCACACGGGCGTCGCGCCACCGCACTGAGCGTTCGTGAGACACGTCACGCACGCGCTGACAGCCGTGTTGCAGACCGGCGTCGCGCCCACGCACCTCGTGCCGTTCGTCGCCGAGCACTGGCCACAGGCGCCCGACGCTTCGCAGGCAGGCGTCGCGCCGCCGCAGTCCGTGTCGCCGCCGCACGCGCGGCACGTCTGTGAGCCGGCGTTGCAGATCGGGGTCACCCCCGCGCAGTTGGCGTTCGTGAGGCATCCCACGCAACTCTGCGACGTCGTGTTGCAGATCGGCGTCGCGCCCGTGCAGGCGGTCGCGTTGCCGCTCGAGCACTGGCCGCACGGCCCCGACGTCTCGCACGCGGGCGTCGCGCCACCGCACTCGGTGTCGCCGCCGCACGCACGGCACGTGTGCGTGCCCGTGTTGCACACGGGTGTCGTGCCGCCGCACTGAGCGTTCGTGAGGCACGACGCGCAGGTGCTCGTCGCCGTGTTGCACACGGGCGTCGCGCCCGTGCACGCCGTCTTGTTCGTCGCCGAGCAAACGCCGCACGCGCCCGACGTCTCGCAGGCAGGCGTCGCGCCCCCGCAGTCATTGTCCCCCGCGCACGCGTGGCACGTGCTCGTGCTCGTGTTGCACACGGGCGTCGTGCCCACGCACGCCGTCGCGTTGCCGGTCGAGCACTGACCGCACGCGCCCGACGTCTCGCACGCGGGCGTGGCGCCGCCGCAGTCGCTGTCACCC
>DATAZS010000283.1:0-16106 GCA_036271915.1 Polyangia bacterium | reverse complement strand
CAAAACGTCGGCCTCGTCAAGCTCGGCCTCCTCTGCCGATCTGGGTGACCAGCGGGAGTTCCTCAACATCATCGTCGAGGAGGTGAACCGCCTCAACAAGATCGTCTCGCAGTTCCTCGACTACGCGCGCCCGTACCGCGGCGAGCAGAAGCCGCTCGAGGTCGCCGACGTGCTCAAGAAGACGCTGCAGCTCATGGCGAAGGAGGACGCGAGCCACTTCGAGATCACGACGGCGTTCGCCGAACGCCTGCCGCCCGTGCGCGCCGACGCCGAGCAGCTGCTGCAGGTCTTCCTCAACCTGTCGTTGAACGCGCTGCAGGCGATGCCTCAGGGCGGCAAGCTGCTCATCTCGACGGGCCTGCGCCGCGCGACCCGGCGCGGGGCCGCGGCGGCCTTCCTCGAGATTCGGTTTCGCGATACGGGAGTGGGCATCCCGCCCGGCGATCTCAAGAACCTGTTCATCCCGTTCTTCACGACGAAGGACAAGGGCACGGGCCTGGGCTTGCCCATCAGCCAGCGCATCATCGAAAATCACGGCGGCACGATCGAGGTGCGCTCGCAGCCGGCGGAGGGCGCGACGTTCACGGTGCTGCTGCCCGTCGAGGCCGACGCCTACGCCGCGTACGCCGAGCTCTCGCGCTTCGACAGCGGGCGCCGCACGCCCACGGGCGGACCCATCCCCGCGCTGCCAGGGCCGCGCCTGCCGCCGCCGGGCCCTGGCGTCGCGGCGATCCCCGCGCCCATTTCCGGCGTCGTGACGTCGCCCGTCGCGGCTGCCGCCAGCGCGAAGACCCCGGGCGTCACGCCTCCGCTCCTGCCGGCGGCGCCCGCACGGAAAGGGTAGACTCCGGCCGCCGTGACCCTGAGCCTGGAATCAGAAGCGAAGCGCGTCCTCATCGCCGACGACGAGCTGAACATGCGCCGCGTGCTCGAGGCGATCCTGCGCCGCGAGGGCTACGACGTCGTCACGGCCGCGAACGGCATCGACGCGCTCGCCGCCATGAACCGCGACGTCCACACCGTCATCACCGACCTCAAGATGCCGGGGCTCGACGGCATGGGCCTGCTCAAGAAGCTGTCCGCCGATTATGCCGACGTCCCGGTGGTCATGATCACGGCGCACGGATCGGTCGAGAGCGCCGTCGAGGCCGTGAAGCTGGGCGCGTTCGACTACCTCGAGAAGCCGTTCGAGCAGGAGCAGATCCGGCAGGTCGTCGCCAAGGCGCTGTCGACGTTCGCGCTGTCGCGGCGCGACGCGCGCCCCGAGGAGGTCACGGGCCGCGGCCGCTTCCGCCTCATCGGCGAGTCGCCCGCCATCAAGCAGATCTACGCCGTCGTCGAGAAGGTGGCGAACACGCCGTCGACGGTCCTCATCACGGGCGAGTCGGGCACGGGCAAGGAGCTCATCGCGCGCGCGCTGCACGAGAACTCGTCGCGCCACGGCGGTCCCTTCATCAAGATCAACTGCGCCGCCATCCCGAAGACGCTCATGGAGTCCGAGCTCTTCGGGTACGACAAGGGCGCGTTCACGGGCGCCGTGGGCGCGAAGCCGGGACGCTTCGAGCTCGCGCACGGCGGCACTCTGTTCCTCGACGAGATCGGCGAGATCCCGATCGAGATGCAGGTCAAGCTGCTGCGCGTCCTGCAGGAGTCCGAGTTCGAGCGCGTGGGCGGCATCAAGACGATCAAGGTCGACGTCCGCCTCGTGACGGCGACGAACCGCGACCTGCTGCAGGAGATCGGCGCGGGCAACTTCCGAGAGGACCTCTTTTATCGCCTCAACGTCGTGCCCATCCACATCCCGCCGCTGCGCGAGCGGCGCGAGGACATCTCGCTTTTGGCGGAGCACTTCATCGCGAAGTTCAACGAGCGCCTGCGCAAGCAGATCGAGGGCATCACGCCCGAGGCCATCGAACGCCTCGTCGCGCACCCGTGGCCGGGCAACATCCGTGAGCTCGAGAACCTCATGGAGCGCACCGTGCTGTTCTGCGAGGGGCCGGAGATCCGGGCGTCGGATCTGCCGCCCGAGATCAGCCATCTCGCGCCCGTGGCGCTGGCCCCGTCGGCGGGCGCCGCGCCCGCGGCGCTGGCGACCTTGCCGTCCGCCGACGTCGGCGCCAGCGGCGTGGGCGCGGCCCCCGCGGGCTCCCTCAAGGAGGCCGTGCGCGCGCAGACCGAGCGCGTCGAGCGCGAGCTCATCCAGCGCGCCCTCGACGAGACGAGCGGCAACGTCACGCAGGCGGCGCGCAAGCTCAAGATCTCGCGCAAGAGCCTGCAGACGAAGATGAAGGAGTTCGGCCTCCGGGACCAGGCGACCGCCAAAGGCGACTGACGCGCCCGAGGTGCAATGGGGTCGCGCCTGCCTCACATGTCTCCGCGCGCGCTCTTGTGTTATCGTGCGCCCGAATCCGTGAGCGTCGCCGTCCACAGATTGACCGCGCGGGTTGTGGTCGTCCTCGCGGTGCTGGGTTGCGCTGCGAGTGCGCGCGCCGCCGAGGTGACGCGCGTCGTGTCGGCCCTCGACGACGACGACGCCTTCGACTTCAACCTCACGGCCTCATGGCTGCACGAGCAGAAAAGCGCCTTCATCAAGCGCGAGGGGCTCGACGCCATGCACAACCCCACGCTCCTCAAAGACTTGCAATACGCGCAGACGCGCGACGTCCTCAACCTGCGCATGGACTTCGGCATCCTGTGGGACGTCGGCATCCACGTCGAGGCGCCGCTCGTGCTCGCCGACAACCGCAGCCTCAGCTTCGACCAAAGCGCCGGCTCGGGCTGCATCTTCACGGGCGACAAGCCGACCTGCGTCGACCAGGGCAACTCGCAGGTGCTCAAGACTGGCATCCTGCCCGGGTACAACCAGAGCACCTACGGCCTGAACTCACGCACGGGCCAGCCGTTCAACCAGGGCACGACGGTGTTCCAGGGACCGACGCGCAGCGGGTTCGAGAACCTGGGCCTCGGCATCCAGTGGGCCGCGTTCAACCAGCGGCGCGACGACACGCGCCCGACGTGGCTGCTCGGCTTCGACGCCAAGCTCGACGTGTTCAAGGACATGCGCTTCGACTCGTCGAATCCCAACGCCAACACGGCCGTGGGCCCGGGCTACCACCAGTTCATCTGGTCGACGACGGTGTCCAAGCGCTTCCGCTACTTCGATCCGTACTTCGGCGCCTGGTACATGCTGCCCGTGCGCACGAACGGCAGCATTTATCAGGTGTATCCGAGCGGCAACCAGACGGCCATCAACCCGCAGCAGCAGGCGGGCGTGCAGATGGGCGTCGAGCAGATCGCCTGGGAGAATCCGCGCGCCAACCAGCGCGTCACCGTCGAGTTCCGCGCGCGCGCCACCGAGCACTTCTACGGTCGCAGCGCGAGCGAGCTGTGGGAGGCCCTCGCGGGCTCCTCGCAGTGCACGTCGCCGGCGTCGACGGCGTGCCGCCCCGGCATCGACTACAACCCGGGCGACACGAACGCGTTCGCGTACCCGGGCGTCACCGAGACGCAGGAGTACGCGAGCTTCGGCGGCGATGTCGGCCTCAACGTGCAGGTCGGCAAGTACGTGCGCTTCCGTGGCCTGTTCGGCCTGCTCGTCGACGAGCCGCACTACATCACTTACACGGGCGCCGGCATCGATCGCACGGGTGACGGTCGCGTCGATTCGGGCAACCCGAACGAGCGCAACATCCTCTACCGCGACGCCATCGATGCGCCGGGCCAGAGGTTCCGCGTCGAGGGCACGCAGATCTGGTCGCTGCTCCTCGAAGGCTCGATCATGTTTTGATGGCCATGGCGGACGTCGGCGCGGCCCCTCCCGAAGTCTATCGCCTCAGCATGGAGAAGCTGCCGTTCGCGGTGGCGCGTGCGCAGCGAATCGCCGCGCTCGAGGCGCTGGCGAGCGGAACCGCGCTGACGGCCCTGTTTCGCGCGATCACGCGCACGGTCTCGAGCGCGAACGACGCCGCGCTCATCATCGGCATCCTCACGGCGATGGCCGTACCTTACTTCGCCTGGGTCGCGGGGCGACGCGTGCGTCGGCACTGGAACGCGTTCGAGCTCGCCGTGGGTTACCACTCGGTGCGCGTCGCCGCGAAGGGCATGGGGCGCGTCATCATCCAGCGCGACAAGCTCGCCGAGATCATCGAGGACGCTGACGGCCTCGTCGTTCGCTCGTCGGAGCGGGGCGTCGCCGTGTACGTCCCGCGCGCCGTCGAGGGCTTCGTCGACGCGCGCCGGCGGCTCGACGCCTGGCGCACGATCGTGCCGCGCTCGGGCGTCCTCACGTGGTGCGCCGCGAGCCTCGCCGCGGGCGTCGTCGTCGCGGCAACGGTCGACTGGTGGGGCACGGAGCCGGGGCTCGTCACCGACCTCCTCGTCACGGACGCCGTGGCGGCCTGGGTCGTCGTGCTCGAGCTGCGTCGACATCCGCACCTGTCGCCGACCTCGCAGCTGCGAGCGACGCTCGTGATCGCGCTCGCGGCGCTGCTGCCACTCGCGAGCCTGCTTCGCTTCACCTTCGCGGGCTAGTCACTGCCCGCGGCGCGCAAGACGAGCGGGTACACCTCGCGTCGTGCGCGGCCCGAGAGCGCGGCCAGCTCGTGCGCGGCGTCGCGCGCCGACAGGCCCTTGGCGAGCAGCTCGATGGCCTTCTCGGCGATGGCCTCGTCATCCCAGTCCTCGGAGGCGGCGTCGGCGGGCATGCCCTCGACGACGAGCGTGACCTCGCCGAGCGGGCGGCGCTCGGCGTAGCGCGCCGCGAGCGCGCCCAGCGTGTCGCGCACGAGCTCCTCGTGCTCCTTCGTGAGCTCGCGCGCGACGCAGGCGCGGCGCTCCGCGCCTAGCACGGCGGCGAGATCGGCGAGCGTCGCGCCCGTGCGCAGCGGCGACTCGTAGAAGACCAGCGTCGCGGGCAACACGCGCAGCGTCTCGAACAGGCGGCGCCGCGCGCCCGACTTGCGCGGCGGGAACCCGTGGAAGAGAAACCGATCGGGCGGCAGGCCGCTGCCGACGAGCGCCGCGAGCACGGCCGACGGCCCGGGCACGGGAACGACGCGCGCGCCGGCGGCGATGGCGGCGGTGACGATGCGATAGCCCGGGTCGGAGACGAGCGGCGTCCCCGCCTCCGACACGAGGACGATGTCGGCGCCCGCGCGCAGCCGCGCCGAGACCTCGTCGGCGCGCGCGGCCTCGTTGGCGTCGTAACACGACAGGATCGTGCGCTCGCCGCCGAGCGACGACGTCGCGCCGAGGGACGCGAGGAGGTGACGCGCGCTGCGCGTGTCCTCGGCCACGATGAGGGTCGCCTCGCGCAGCGCGCGCGCGGCCCGCGGCGATAGATCGTCCGGGTTGCCGAGCGGCGTCGCGACGACCGTCAGCGTCCCCACGCGTCGAGCGGGCGCGTCCGTCACGTCGTCCTGGCCTGCCGCGCCGTCATTCGCGGCGACAGTATACCGGTCTGCGCGAAGCGTGCGCATGACGCAGCCGCGAAGCCCCGGGAAATTCCCCAGCATAAATCGTGCAGTGCGTGGCCCCCCTCGCTATGATTGCGAGACCTCGCTCATGGATCTCATCGATGGTCCGTCCGCGGATCCCACTTTGTCTCCTTCTCCCTCTGCCCCCTCGGAGTCGCGCATGCGGCGGTTCGGCAAGATCCTGGCGTTCATGGTCGCGTGCGGTGCGGCCCTCGTTCTCACGATTCGCCACGGTGGCGACGGCCTCCGCGTCGGTGGCGACAACCAGCTGCGGGCGGCGACGCGCGCGGGCGCGAGCAAGTACGACCTCGCGCAGATCCCCATCTTCTCGAAGACGTTGTTCTTCGTGCGCGAGAACTACTTCGACAAGAACCGCCTCGACCCCAAGCGCATGCTCGTGGGCGCGCTCGACTTCGTGCAGCGCGACGTCCCCGAGATCCTCATCGATCGCTGGCCAGAGCGCGACCCGAAGCAGGTCACCGTCAAGGTCAACGGACAACAGAAGAGCTTCTCGATCGAGAAGGTCGACGCGCCCTGGACGCTGCGAACGAAGCTCATGGAGATCTTTCAGTTCGTGCAGCCGAACCTGCAGCCCGTCCCCGACAAGGAGGCCGAGCGGCGCCTCGTCGAGATCGAGATGGCGGCCACGAACGGCATGCTCTACACGCTCGACCCGCACTCGGTGCTGCTCGACGTCGAGACCTACAAGGACATGAAGACGCAGACCCAGGGCAAGTTCGGCGGCCTGGGCATCGTCATCGAGATGGACAAGAAGAACCGCATCACGGTGAAGCGTCCCATGCCCGACACGCCCGCGATCCGCGTCGGCATCAAGGCCAAGGACCACATCGTTCGCATCAACAACGAGTCGACGACGAACATGACGCTCAACGAGGCCGTCGACCGTCTGCGCGGCGATCCCGACACGAACGTCGACGTCTACGTCGATCGCGACGGAGCATCGGGCTCGAAGAAGTTCACGATCACGCGCGCCTTCATCCACCCGCCGTCGATCGATCCGCCGGCCCGCGTGCTCGCGGTCCCGGCGGCGCCGGGGCAGGCCGCCGCCAAGGTGGGCTACTTCCACATGCAGCACTTCTCGGCGAACAGCGCGGGCGATCTCGCCGAGGCGCTCGCGCTCTTCGACAAGGAGAAGGTCAAGGGCATCATCATGGATCTGCGCGGCGATCCGGGCGGCCTGTACGAGCAGGCGCAGCGCGTGGCCGACGCCTTTGTGAAGACGGGTACGCTCGTGTCGATGGTCGGTGTCGGCGGCGGGCAGCGCAAGGACGAGACGGCGACCGACAGCGGCCACGAGCCGACCGTTCCGCTGGCCGTCCTCGTCAATCAGAACTCGGCGAGCGCGTCCGAGATCGTCGCGGGCGCCATGAAGAATCTCGACCGCGGCGTCGTCATCGGCGAGGGCACCTTCGGCAAGGGCTCGGTGCAGGTGCTCTTCGACATTCAGTCGCCCGTCTCTTTTGGTGACAAGTCCGAGGACGACAAGCTCGGCCTCAAGCTGACGACGGCGCAGTACCTCACGCCGGGCGACATCTCGATCCAGGGCGTGGGCGTCATCCCCGACATCGAGACCGATCCGCTGCTCGTGCAGAAGGACGGCGATCGCACGATCATCCGGCTGCAGCCGTCGGCGCACCAGCGCCACGAGGCCGACTACGACTACCACCTCGAGAACCCGAACGCGCGCCAGGGGGAAAAGCCGCTCGAGGACGTCTCGTACTTGCTGCTGCCGCGCGCGGGCGAGAAGCCTCGCGTGCACGACGAAGACGAGGACGGTGACGACGATGACGACGACGCGGCCGACGCCGACGAGAATCGCACCGACTTCCTCATGGACTTCGCGCGCGACCTGCTCGCGCAGGCGAAGACGTCGAAGCGTCGCGACCTCGTCGCGACCTCGAAGGCCTTCCTCGACAAGACGCGCGCCGCCGAAGACAAGAAGGTCTCGGCCGCGCTCGAGAAGCTGGGCGTCGACTGGACCTCGGGACCTTCAACGGTCGCGGCGCCACAGTTGCAGCTCACGCTCGCGTCGGCGACGGGCGACGCCAAGCTCGTCGCGGGCACCGTCGCCAAGATTCACGGCGTCGTGAAGAACGTCGGTGCGTCGCCGGCGTACCGCGTGCGCGCCGTCATCGAGAGCGACAACCCGCTGTTCGACGAGAACGAGCTCGTGTTCGGCCGCATCGCGCCGGGCGAGTCGAAGAGCTACGACTTCACCGTGAAGATCCCGGCCGCGTCGTACACGCGCACCGACGAGCTCAAGGCGACGTTGAGCTCGCAGCGCGGCGGACCGAAGCCTGGCGCCGCCGACCTGCTCGTCAACATCGAGGGCAAGGCGCGCCCGATGTTCGCGTACAGCTATCAGACGATCGACGACCAGAAGGGCGCCAACCGCGACGGTCAAGTCCAACGCGGCGAGCAAGTACGCCTGCTGGTCACGGTGAAGAACCTGGGCCAGGGGCGCGCGATCCACACCGAGGCCGTGCTCCGCAACGGCATGGGCCAAGAGGGCATCATGATCAGCGCGGGGCGCTTCGACGCCAAGGACCTGGGCCCGGGCGAGACGAAGACCTTCTCTTTCGTCTATGAGGTGGGCCCCGAGTTCAAGGGCGACGAGTATCAGCTCGAGATGTCGGTGGGCGACACCGTGCTGGGCGAGTCGGTCACGGACAAGATCAAGATCAAGGTCGCGCCCGCCGGCCCGGCGCCCACGCCGGAGATGGGAACGGCGACGATCTCGCGCGACGACGCGGCCCTCCGCGAGACGGCGAACGAGAGCGCGCTCCTCGTGGGCCGCGCCGCAAAGGGGACGACGTTCAAGGTCAACGGCAGGCTGGGCGCCTTCACGCGGCTCGATCTCGACAACAACCGATCGGCGTTCGTCGCGCCGGCGGACGTCGCCGTCGCGCAGCCGGGCGGCACCGTGCACGGCGCGCTCGTGCCGGCGTGGCAGGTGACGCCGCCCGTGCTCACGGTCACGGCGCCGACGATCGCAACCAGCGAGACCGTCCACGTCAAAGGCCACGTCACCGACGATCGCGTCGTGCGCGACGTCTACGTGCGCGTCTGGAATCGCGACGCGAAGATTCCGATGAAGAAGGTCTTCTATCAGCCGAACCGGCTGCCGGGCGACCAGACGAAGATGGACTTCGACGCCGACGTGCCGCTGTGGCCGGGGAGCAACCTCGTGCAGGTCTTCGCGCGCGAGTCGAACGAGGTCCAGTCGATGCAGACCGTCGTCGTGCTCAAGCGCGCCCGCGCGAACGTCGTCGCGCAGCCGTCCGATCCCGCCGCCGCGCTGGGCGCGGACAAGGCGTCGCCCGTCCCGAAGAAGTAGACGAAGTAGAAGAAGGAGCGTCCCTAGGGCTATTTTGTGGGCCGCCCGCCGCGAAGCGGGCTGGCGAGCGTGATAGCGTGCTGCGGGAATGCCCGCGCGGATCCGGTTCCCCGTCGCTTCAGGCGCGCTCCTGGGCGCGCTCGCGGGGGCGCTCGTCGGCACCGTCGACGGGATGCGCGCGGCCATCGTGTTCGGGGTCGACGGACGTTCGGCGGCGGCCGTCGTCGCGCTGTCGGTCGCGGTCGACGCGCTCGCCGGCTTCGCGGTGGGCGCGGTCGTCGAGCTGCTCGCGCGCCTCGCGCTGTGGGGCCGACGCGTGCGCGCGCCCCTCGCGGCGCGCGGCTTCGCGTTCGTCGTCGCGGGCGCGGGCGCGATGGCGGCCACGGGGGCCGTGATCGCCGCGGTGGTCTCGCGGCACAATCGGTTCCTCGCCGCGGGCCTCGCGGCGCTCGCGGCGCTCGCGGCGGCGCTGCTGGGCGCGCTGCTCGCCCCCGCGCTCGCGAGGCTCGTCTCGCGCCGGCGCGCCGAGCAGGAGGTGGGCGCGCCGAGCCCCGCGCTGCTCCTGCTCGCGCCCCTCGCGGCGGCCGTGCTCTGCGCCGCGATCTTTCTTCAGCTGTGGCGCGTGCGCGTCTTCCCGTGGGGACCCGCGCTGCCGCGGTTCATCGCGCGCGTCGCCGCGCCCGCGTTCCTGCTGCCGTGGGCGTTGGCGCGCGTCGCCGCCGTCCGCGTGCCGCTGCGGTGGAGGTGGGCGGGCGTCGTGGGCGTCGTCGTCTACGGAGGCCTCGGCGCGTTCGGCCTCGCGAAGAACTGGTCCGACAACCTACGCTTCGCGCCGTGGAACGATCTCGACGTGGGCGCCGCGATCGTGGGCGTCGCGCTCCTCCTCGCGTGGCTCGCGCGTTCACGCTTGCCGCGCGCGCGCGGGCGCGTGGCGGCGCTCTCGGCGGCGACGTTCGTCGCCGCCGTGGCGCTCCTGCTTCGCGTGAGCGCGTCCGAGGCGGCGCGCAAGGCCGGCGAGGCGCGCGCCGGCCTCGTGGGTCCGACGCTCGAGGTCGGTCGCGCGCTTCTCGACCGCGACGGCGACGGTTACGCGGGCTGGCTCGGCGGCGGCGACTGCGACGACAGCGATCCCTCGGTTCACCCCGAGGCGCTCGACTTCCCGAACGACGGCATCGACTCCGACTGTGACGGCCAGGACTCCGCCGCGGGGATCCCTCCGCCCGCCGCCATGGTGCCTGTCCCCGCGAGCGTGCCGCCCAACCTGAACCTGCTGTTCGTCACGATCGACACGCTGCGGGCCGACCACCTCGGCTGTTACGGCTACGCGCGGCCGACCTCGCCCGAGATCGACCGCTTCGCGGGCGAGTCGACCTTGTTCGTGAACGGCTGGGCGCACGCGCCGTCGACGCGCTACTCGATGCCCGCTCTCGCGTCGGGCCGCTGGCCCTCGGCCATCGACTGGGACAACTCGATCTGGTGGCCGCGCCTCGGCCGCGGCGTGCGCACCATCGCCGAGGCGCTGCACGACGACGGCTACTTCACGGGCGGCCTCTTCAGCTTCACCTACTTCCAGGCGTCCGACCGCCGCGGCTTCGAGCGCGGTATGGACTACTACAACACCGATCGCGCGGCCCTCCATGTCGCCGTGAACGGCCCGATGGAGTCGCGCGGCACGTCGTCGCGCGAGATGGCCGACGACGCGATCGCCTTCGTCGACGCGCACAAGGATCGGAAGTTCTTCCTGTGGCTGCACTTCTACGACCCGCACCTGTCGTACGAGCCGCACCCCGAGGTGCCGTCGTTCGGCACGGACCGCATGGATCTGTACGACGGCGAGATCCGCTTCACGGACATGCACGTGGGCCGCCTGCTCGCGCACCTCAAACAGATCGGCCTGTGGGACAAGACGGCCATCGTGCTCACGGGCGACCACGGCGAGGGGTTCGGCGAGCACGGCATCACCGAGCACGGCTTCGATCTGTACACGGCGCAGACGCGCGTGCCCTTCATCGTGCGCGTGCCGGGGTTGCCCGCGCAGAAGTCGCTCGTGCCCGTGGGGCACATCGACGTCGCGCCCACGCTCGTCAACCTCGCGCGCGGCAAGCCCGAGCCGTCGTTCTTCGGGCGCTCGCTCGTGCCCGAGCTCGCGGGCGCGCGCCCCGCCGACGAGGCGACGCGCTGGGTGTTCCAAGAGGTCACGTCCGAGCGTGGGAAGAAGCGCGCGCTCGTGACGTCGACCCGCCACCTCATCTGGAACTGGGTCCCGAGCAACACGACGGAGTGCTACGACCGCGTCGCCGATCCCGGCGAGACGCACGATCTGTGGGGCCGCTGGGGCGCCGCGGGCGACGCGTGCACGACGCTCAAGGGCGACCTGCAGCGCCTCGTGGCCGCGCTCGCGCTGCCGACGGGCGTCGCCGAGAAGATGGCGCGTGGCGTGACGCCGCCCGGGGCGACGCCGCCGCGCCCGACGCACGCGCTCGACGCCATGCTCGGGGACGAGATTCAGGTGCGTGGCTACGACGTCGTGCCCGAGGTCGTCCCGCCGGGCAGCCAGGTCACGGTGACGTATCACTTCACGTCGAAGAAGCGCACGGGGCCGCGCTGGCAGCTCTTCTTCCACCTCGAGGGTCCAGGCGGCTACCGCAACCTCGACCACATCCCCGTCGACGGGCTCATGCCGCTCGAGCGCTGGCGGCCGGGGCAGGCGATCCGTGACACGTATCGGATCTCCCTGCCTCCCAACGCGCCTCGCGGAACGTACACGCTCTTCTTGGGCGCCTATCGGGGTAGGGACCACCTCGCGGTCTCGCCCAAGACCCTCGCCGACGCCGCCGGCCGACTGCGCCTCGGGACGTTCGTCGTTCGGTAGCCCGCGCTCCGCTCGAGGCGTCGCGGGTCTGTCGCACATCGCGACCAAATGTGCGCTAGTCTGCCCGCGCTTTGGACACGCCCGGAGAAGCGCCGGCGCTGCAGCCGCCGGTGTCGCCCGCCGCCTCGCGGTTGGGCCTGGTCGTGGCCGCGGCGATCGCCGTGCTCGCGCTCGTCGAGACGGGCAACGCGCTCATCGCGCCCAGCCGCGCGCCCAAGGACGCAGACTGGCAGGCGGCCGCGCGCGAGATCCGCGCGTCGTTCCAGCCGGGTGATCTCATCGTCGCCGCGCCCGCGTGGGCCGATCCGATCATGCGCATGCACCTCGGCGATCTCGTGCCGCTCGCCGTCGCGGCGCGCTTCGACGACGCGCGCTTCGGCCGCGTCTGGGAGATCGGCCAGCGCGGCGCGCACGCGCCCGAGGCCGCGCGCGGCGGCGTCGCGCTCGAGCGCCGTTTCGGCGCGCTCACGCTCCGCCGCGTCGATCGCGCGCCCGCGGTCGTCGTCTACGACTTCCTCGAGCACTGGAAGGACCTGGTCCTCACGCGGCAGCCGGTGGGGCGGCCGGAGGTCAAGTGCCCGTGGAACGGCACGCGCTTCCAGTGCCCCGACATCGGGTTCAACTTCGCCGAGCTCCTCACGGTCGAGGTCGATACGACGGTCCACCGCGGCGTGCTCGCGCAGCCCGTCGAGAACGCGACCGTCATCATGGACTATCCCGCCGTGACGCTGGGGCGCGACCTCGTCGTCGCGACGGGCTTGCACGACGTGTGGCAGCGCAAGGCGGGGAAGGGCGTCGTCAATCTGCGCGTCGTCATCGCGGGGACGCCCGCGGCCGCCGCGACGGCGACGAACGACAGCGGCTGGCAGCTCACGCACGTCGACACGTCGGCCTATGACGGTCGCGTCGTCGACGTCCGCTTCGAGATCACGTCGCCCGCGCCCTACCAGCGGCACTTCGTGCTGGCCGCCGAGGCGCGCAGATGACGCGCCTCACGGTGCGCGGTCGCGATCGGCTCATCATGGCGTTGCTCGCGCTCATGACCGTCTCGTGGCTGCTCGCCGTCGAGGGCCGCGAGGGCATCGGCCGCGACGAGGGCCAGTACTTCCGCGCGAGCGAGCGCTATTGGGGTTGGTTCGAGGAGCTCGGCGACAACGTCAAAGAGGGCCATTGGAAGCGCTCGTTCACGCCCGCGTCGCTCGACAAGTACTGGAACGACAACGCGCCCGATCACCCGGTCGTCGCGAAGGTGCTCTACGGCCTGTCCTGGCGCCTGTTCCACCGGTGTACGTGCACGGGCCCCGCGCGCGCGCTGCATCCCATCCCCTTCAAGACGCGCCACCGCACGATCCCTCTGTTCGCGCGCGAGTCGACGGCCTTCCGCTTCCCCGCGATCTTGTTCGCGGCGCTGCTCGTCGCCCTCGTGTTCCGCTTCGCGCGACGGTTCGTCGCGTGGCCCGCGGCCGCGGCGGGCGCCGTGCTCACGCTCGCGCAGCCGCACTACTTCTTCCACGCGCCGATCGCCTGCTTCGACGCGCCCATCACGACGATGGCCTTCGTCGTCGGCTACGCCTACTGGAAGTCGCTGCGCAGCGCGCGCTGGGGCGTCATCACGGGCGTCGTATTCGGCATCGCGCTCGGCACGAAGCACAACGCCTGGCTCATGCCGTTCTTCCTCGCGGGCCACTACATGTGGATGCGGCGTGGGGATGTCCTGGGGCGCGGCGGGCGCCGCTACGTGCCGCGCGTGCCGCTCGCGTTCGTGTCGATGCTCGTGCTCGGGCCGATCATCTTCCTCATGCACTGGCCGTGGCTGTGGCAAGCGCCGCTCGAGCGGACGCGCACCTACGTCAAGCGCCACCTCGACCACGAGCACTACAACTTCGAGTACCTGGGCCGAAACTGGAACGCTCCCGTCACCGATCCGCGCCTCAAACCCCTGCGCTTCACGGCCCCCTTCGTCGAGACGCTGTTCACGGTGCCCGTGACGACGTTGGCGCTCGCCGCCGTGGGCGCCATCGCGCTCGTGCGCCGCCGTCGCGGCGACGGCATCACGCCTGAGGCCGAGCTCGAGGCGCCGCTCGAGGATCGCCCCGACTGGCTGCGCCCCGGCATCGACGTCGACCGCGCGCCCGGCGCGTTCCTCGCCGTGCAGATCTTCGGCCCCATGTGCGTGATCGCGCTGCCGGCCACGCCCATCTTCGGCGGCGTGAAGCACTTCCTGCCCGCGATGCCGTACGTCGCCGTCGCGGCCGCGATCGGCCTCGCGCGCCTCGCGCCCGTCGTCGCCGCCGCGCTCGCGCGCTCGCGGCCCGGCCTCGCGCGCGCCGTGCCCGTGGCCTTCGCCGCGCTCGTGTGCCTGCCCGCCGTCGTCGAGACGCGGCGCTCACACCCCGACGGCCTGTCTCACTACAACCTGCTCGCGGGCGGCTTCGCGGGCGGCGCTTCGCTGGGCATGAACCGGCAATTCTGGGGCTATTCTGTGCTGCCGATGCTGCCCTGGGTCAACGCGAACCCCGACAACCACGCCATGTACTGGCACGACGTCATCGGCGACGCGCTCAACATGTACAAGCGCGAGGGGCGCCTCGACATGGACGTCGGTGACACGGGCTACGCGCGTCCCGGCATCGCGCGGTCGAACGTCGGCATCCTGTTCTACGAAAAGCACTGGGCGATGTACGAGGGGTGGTTCTGGGACGAGTACGGCTCGACGCGTCCCGTGTACGTGCGCGATCGTGAGGGCGTGCCGCTCATCACGACCTACGAGCGAGGCGTCAAGTGACGGCGAGCCCCGCGGCGGCGCTTCCGGCCGTCGACGATGCGAAGATGCCGACGGAACCGGCGGGGCGCCTCGCGCGGATGCTCAGAGGCTGGCGAGGCTTCGTGATCCTCTACCTCGTCTTCTCGGGCGCGTACCTCGGCGCTTCGGGCGCGCGCCTGCGCCAGCACACGATCTACAACCACTATGTCTATCTCGCGGACGGCTGGCTGCACGGCCGCCTCGCGCTCGAGGGCCCGCCGCCCAACGAGAACGACTGGGCGAAGGTCGACGTCTTCAAGCTCAAGGACGGCCGCGAGCTGCGCGGCATGTACGGCAGCAAGACGGGCGGCCCCGCCGACCGCTTCTATCCGCTGCGCGGCCCGTCGCTGACTGTCCCGGAGAGTGAGATCGTCTCTCGGAGGTCGATCCGGTACGTCTCGTTCCCGCCGTTCCCCGCCGTGCTCATGGTGCCCTTCGTTGCGATCTGGCACCTCCAATTCAACGACGTGCTCTTCACGGCGCTGTGGGCGGGGCTCAACCCCGCGCTGCTCTTCCTGCTGCTGGGCGATCTGCGCCGACGCGGTCTCTCGCGCCGGAGCGTGGGCGACGATCTGTGGCTCACGGCGCTGCTCGGCGTCGGGTCGGTCTACTACTACTGCTCGGTCGTCGGACAGGTGTGGTTCACGGCGCTCATCGTCGGCGTCACGCTGTCGATCGGGTACGTCTGGGCCTCGCTCGACGCCGAGCGTCCCGCGCTCGCGGGCCTGTTCGTCGCGCTCGGCTTTGCGACGCGCCCACCTTGGCTCGTCGTCCCGCTCTTTCTCTTCGAGGCCGTTCGCGTCTCGGGCGGCTGGCCCGCGCTGCGGACGCGCGCGGGGTGGAGCGCGCTCGCGCCGCTCCTCGCGCGCTTCGCCGCGCCCATCGCCGTGCTCGGGTCGGCGCTCGCGTGGTTCAACTACGCGCGCTTCGGCAACCCGTTCGAGTTCGGCCACCGCTTCCTCAACGTGCAGTGGCAGGAGCGCATCGGCCGCTTTGGCCTCTTCAATTACCACTTCCTGTCGCGCAACCTCGCCGCCGCGCTCGTGCTCTTGCCGCGCATCATGTCGCGCGCGCCGTTCGTGAAGATCAGCCAGCACGGCATGAGCCTGCTCGTGACGTCACCCAACCTCGCGTACACGGTCATGCCGCAAGAGCGGAGCCGCCTCACGCGCCCGCTGTGGCTCACGATCGCCGCCGTCGCGATCCCGTCGCTGCTCTACCAGAACTCCGGGTACATCCAGTGGGGCTACCGCTTCAGCCTCGACTACATGGTCTACTTCGTCGTGCTGCTCGCGATCGGCAACCGCCGCTTCACGCGGTGGTTCAAGGCGCTCATCGTCGTCGCGTTCGCGATCAACCTCTTCCTCGCGATCACGTTCGACCGCTACCCGCAGTTCTCGTTCGACGACTCGTTCTTCCCGAACGGGAACAACTGATCGCGCCGCGGGTCCTAGCGGTGTCCACCGTGGAAGCCGCCGCCGCTGTGGAAGCCGCCGCCACCGTGGAACCCGCCGATCGAAGGTGCCGGGCGCAAGCCACCGCCGCCGGCCGGCGCGCCCCGCCAGCCGCCGCCCATGGGCGCCCCACGAAGGGATGACG
>DATAZS010000282.1:0-12318 GCA_036271915.1 Polyangia bacterium | reverse complement strand
CACGGGCGGCTTCGTGAGCGTCGCCGCCGGCCTCGCCGCGATCGTCGTCGCGGGCGGCTGGATCGCCGCCTCCGTCAAGTGCGAGGCCGATCCCGACTGTGACGAGACGGAGCAGTGCCGCGAGATTCCCGCGCCGCCCGGCGGCGTCCCCTACAAGCAGTGCATGCGCCGCCAGTAGGCGACGCGCTCAGCCGCGCGTGCCGTCGGGCGCGTCGATGTCGATGTCGGACCAGTCGCCCGTCTCCTCCGAATCTTCGTCCGGGCCGATCGATTCGGTCCAGCTCGGAGGTTCGGCCGAGGGCACGGCGGCCATGGACGACGCCGTCGTCGGTCCAGGCTTGGGAGAGTCCGCCGTGAGGCCGATCTCCATGGGCAGCGTGCGCTTCCGCTCCTTCTTCTTCGTGAGCAAGATGGGAGCGGGCGGCGGCGGCGGCGTGGCGCCCAGCGTCTCCTGCGGAATCGTCGCCGAGCCCGGCGGCGTCTCGGCGCCCTCGACGGGCCGGCTGCCCGAAGGACGCTTCACCTTCTGCAGCGGGATGGTCTCCGGTGGGCGCAGCTCGATCTGACGTCGATAGCGGACGCGCCCGTAACACTGCTGCAGATCGACGAACAGCTCCTCCATCGACTGGTGGCGCTGAAGCGGATCCTTCGACAGCGCCTTCATGATGAGGCGCTCCGCCTCGTTCGTAATCTCGATCTCGGGCGCCTTGAGCCTCGGCGGGATCACGGGCTGCGAGACGACCTTGAGCATGACGTCGACGGGCGTCTCGCCCGTGAACGGCACCATGCCCGTGAGCATCTCGTAGAACATGATGCCGAGCGCGTAGATGTCCGTGCGTGGATCCGAGATGCCGACGCGCGCCGTCTCGGGCGCCATGTACTCGGGCGTGCCGAACACGACGCCCTGCTGCGTGACGCGGCCCTCGTTCGAGTCGGGGTCGCGCACCTTCGCGACGCCGAAGTCGAGGATCTTCACGAAGTCGAAGGCCTTCTCGCGTTCGCTCACGACGTGCGTGCCGTCGTCGTCGCTGAACTGGCGCAGCAGCTCGCGGCGCCCCTCGCGGCGGATGAGCATGACGTTCTCGGGCTTGAGATCGCGGTGCACGATGCCCTTGCTGTGCGCCGACCCGAGCGCGCCCGCCATCTGGTTCACGATCGTGATGGCGCGCATGAGATCGAGGCGGCGATCGCGCTGCAGCACGACGTCGAGCGCCTCGCCCTCGAGCAGCTCCATGACGAAGAAGACCGTACCGTCGCTCGATTTGCCGAAGTCGGTGACGTCGACGATGTTCGGGTGATTGATGAGGCTCGCGGCGCGCGCCTCGCGCAGGAAGCGCTTGATGGACTCCTCGCGCCCGCCGTAGCCCTCGTGGAGGATCTTCACGGCGACTTCCTTGCCGATGTAGACGTGCTCACCGCGATAGACGACGCCCATGCCGCCACGTCCTACGATTTCGTGGAGCCGGTACTTCCCGACGGTGGTCCCCGTGCGGGCGTCTGCTGGAATCATACGTGCCAGAGCGCCTTCAAGAATGCCGTCCGCGCCGGCAAATGCCTAGCGCAATTCGCGCGTTGCGGCCTGGCCACACGGCGATGTGGGCTTCCGTGCGACGCCTCCTACCAGGTACAGTCCCGGCCACATGAGACCCGACGGACGAAGAACAGACGAGCTGCGCGCCATCACGATCACGCCCGACTTCAGCAAGTACGCGGAAGGGTCGGTGCTGATCGCCGCGGGCGAGACGCACGTCATCTGCACGGCGTCGGTCGAGGAGAAGGTGCCGCCGTTCCTCGAGGGCAAGGGGAAGGGCTGGGTCACGGCGGAGTACGCGATGTTGCCGCGCGCGACGCACACGCGCAGCGGCCGCAACCCGGGCGGCCGCGGCCAGGAGATCCAGCGCCTCATCGGACGCGCGCTGCGCGCCGCCGTCGACATGAAGGCGCTGGGGCCGCGGCAGATCACGATCGACTGCGACGTCATCCAGGCCGATGGCGGCACGCGCACGGCGGCCATCACGGGCGGGTTCGTCGCGCTCGCGCTCGCCGTGCGGCGGCTGCGCGCGGCCGGCAAGATCACGAGCGGCAAGGATCCCATCAAGCAGGCCATCGCCGCGATCTCGGCGGGCATCATCGACGGTGAGGCGCGCGTCGACCTGCCGTACGTCGAGGACTCGCAGGCGGACGTCGACTGCAACTTCGTCATGACGGAGTCGGGCGGCTTCGTCGAGATCCAAGCGACGGCAGAAAAGGACGCCTTTTCGCCCGAGCAGTACGGCCACCTCGTCGCGCTCGCGACGGGCTCGATGAAGACGTTGCTCGCGCGCCAGCGCGAGGCCATCGAGCGCGCGCGTCCGTAATCATGAGGGTGGTCTTCGCGACGCGCAACCGCGGCAAGCTGCGCGAGCTCGTGCCGTTGTTCGAGGAGCTCGCGCTCGGCTTCGAGCTCGTCACGATCGACGCGCTCGCGCCCGACGCCGAGCTGCGCGAAGACGAGACGACGTTCGAGGGCAACGCGCTCGCGAAGGCGCGACAGGCCGCGGCGGCGACGGGGCTGCCCGCGCTCGCCGACGACTCGGGCCTCGAGGTCGACGCGCTCGGCGGCGGCCCCGGCGTGTTCTCGGCGCGCTACGCCGGCGTGGGCGCGACCGACGCCGCCAACAACGCCAAGTTGCTCGAGGCACTGCGCGACGTCCCGCCCGCGCGGCGCACGGCGCGATACCGCTGCGTCGCCGCGTTCGTCGATCCCGCGCGCGCGCTCGAGCTGACGCGGGCAGGGGCGTGCGCGGGCGAGCTGCTCGCGTCGCCGCGCGGGACGGGCGGGTTCGGCTACGATCCCTTGTTCGCCGTCCCCGGCCGCGGCGTCACGATGGCCGAGATCGCGCTCGACGAGAAGAACCGCCTGTCGCACCGCGCCGCCGCCTTTCGCGCGCTCGCCGTCGCAATCGCAGCCTCTCGCGGCTGAGTCACGCCGGGCCGATTCGCCGCCTTCTTTTCGCGAGGATTGCGTCAAAAAAGTGACGCAGACCCCATCGCCACCCGCGCGAAATGTTGACAAATCCGGCGCGATTTCCGTGGCGGGGTTTCGACGTTCCTACTATGTTCACCGCATCGTGAGGCGGGACATGCCACGATCGCGTACCGCGGGGCACACGGTGAGGCTTCTGGTGGAAGACGTCGCCGAGGGGATTCGTGTGCTGCAGACGCGCGACGGCATCAAGCTGTCGGAGGATCAGATCGTCGAGCGCGCGCGCAACATCGTCGCGGGTCTGATCGGCAACTACACGTTCCAGTCACTGGACGCGCGCGAGCCCGCGCAGTCACCGGGCGCCACGAAGCAGCGCGCCTCACGCACCGTCGACCAGCTCGATCTGCTCGACCAGGTCGAGAAGCGCGCCGAGCGTCAGCACGCCGGCCGCCCCGTTCGCGCGTAGCGAAGGGGCCCGCGGCTCGCGCGCCGGACGAACCGGACGAGCCGTACTTCGTCTACTCGATCGGGTAGCCGCGCCACACATACAGCAGCGCGCTCGGCATCGTCTGCGCGACGGCGTTGCCGTCGAGGTGCCCGCCGTTCTGCGCGAGATCGAAGTGGTAGTGATACCCCTTCAGCTTGTACGAGGCGGCCATACGCTGGTTCGCGAGCTCGAAGTCGCGATAGGTCGACGGCCCACCACCCATGCCCATGTCGTTCGTGCCGGCCTCGAGCCAGTGACGAATCGGTTTGTTCATCGGCGACATGACGATGAGCCCGTTGGGCGCCGCCGCGTTGTACGGATCGAAGTCGTGATAGCACCAGCACCCGTGCGGGAACATCGGGTCCTCGGGCGAGGCCTGTCTCACAAACGTGCCCGAGAACGTGATGATTCGAGAGAAGAGCTCGGGGTGCCACCACGCCATCGAGAACGACGCTGCGCCGCCCGAGCTGCCGCCGATCGTGCCGCGCCCCGCCGGATCCGAGGTGAGCGCGAGGTCGACGTTGACCTGCAACTTCGCCTGGCTGATGACCTTCGGCAGCACCTCGGTCTCGACGAACTGCGCGAACACGCCCGACACCGTGTCGTACTCGAGGCCGCGCTCGCTGCCGCCGCCGTCGCCGCCGCCGTTGTCGGGGAAGATCACGACCATCTTGGGCAGCTTCTTCGCCGCGATGTAGTTGTCGAGGATGCGCGGGATGTTCGCCGTGCCGGGGAGGTTGTTGCCGATGTTGACGTTGTGAGGGACGTTGTCGCCGAACCAGCAGGCGTAGTCGCCGTCCTGCACGACCATGAACGGCGCTTTCGTGCCCGGGACATATTGCTTCGGGATGTAGACCCAGACCGTGCGGTTGAACGTGACGCCGTTCCGCCCCGGATAGATCGTGCTCTGGCTCGACGGCATGACGAACGAGAACTGATAGCCGACCGGCGTTCCCGTCACGTACTTGCTGGCTGGATCGATCGTGTACTGCGGCCCGATCATGAAGTCGCCGTCGCCGTCGGAGCCGGGATCGGTGAGCCCCGGCGTCGTCGCCACGTCGGTCGCGGCGCCGTCGGTCGCGGCGCCCGCGCTGCCTGTCGCGCCCGCAGATCCGGTGGACGCGTCAGGGCTCGCGCCGGCCGTGCCCGTCGTCGCGCCCGCCGCGCCAGCGCCCGCGGTGCCGCCATTCCCGGCTGAACCCGTCGCGCCCGCGGCGCTGCTGGCTCCGGCGGAGCCCGTGGCACTGCCGCCCCCCGCGCCGGCGCTTCCGGTTGCGCCGCCATGTGAGCCACCGCTGCTGCAGCCGACGGTGAGGAACAAGATCGATGCCGTGATCAGGGGGGCGTGCTTCATCGTAAACACCTGACACAGAGACGCGGGGACCGGAAATTCGGCTCCTCCTGACGTCTCCAGCGAAGGACGAAAGTATCGCACACCTCGCGTGCCCGACGCCCCTCCGATGTGTAAGATGTCGGCCACGGGGCGTAGCGCAGCCTGGTAGCGCGTCTGCTTTGGGAGCAGAATGTCGGAGGTTCGAATCCTCTCGCCCCGACCAAGTTTTTCCGTCGGGATGACGCGAGTTTCGACGTTCGCGTGGGAGCCGGCAGCCTAGGTCCGTCGCTTGATGCGCTTCGGCGGCGAATGTCGCTCGCCGTCGGATTCGAAGACGTGGACGTTGCCCGAGAGGGTGACGCCCGCGATGAAGGGCACGTCAAAACGCCGAAGGGCTGTCTGCATCGCTGGCAGGGCTTCCACGAAAGCAGCAGCCATCTGGTCGCCGCGTAGGTCGCTGCGCCCGAGAAAGAATGCCGCGACCCGCGCTGTCAGCAGGGCGTCGCGTTCGACCGGATTGCGCCTGATGCGGTCATCTTTGCTCAGCACTACCCAGGATTTCGAGCCGACTCTAGCCATTTCTGGTCGGGCGCATCGCGCTCGAAGTGGTCGTCGTGGACGACGAAGGCCGCGCCTGCGGCGCGCAGTGCGTCCGCGACAATTCTTCCGCCGAGGGACCTATCGACGAAGAACGTCCAGGGTTCAGGCAGCCGCTGGGATGGCGGTCCTGATCGCATCGTGGGTCTGGTCCGCGGAGATTCCGTAGTCCTTCGCGATGGCGGAGACGTCTTCGCCGGCTCGATAGCGACCCACGATGATGCTGACGGGGACGCCGGTCTTTGCGACGACGGGCTTGCCGTAAGAAAGCCGCGGATCGACGACGATCACCTTGGGTTCTTTGTCGACGCCTCGGATGAACGGGAACAGCCGCGAAGCGAGGCCGTCCGCGTCGTGCTCGACACGGGCGAGCGAGGCGCGGAGCGCGCTCTCGATGCCGGTCTGGCCCTCGAGAGAGGCGTTGATGAGCTTGCCGAGCTGCTCGACGAAGAGATCGACACCATCGGTTTGGAACTTTGCCGTGATGAGGGGCCGCTCCTGATGCAGCCGGCTCTCGACGAACCCGAGTGCCTTCCGGACACGCTGAAGCGACACTCCGTGATGTCGGCGAATGGCGCTCAGGACATGCGCTTCGACCAAGTTTTGGAATGAGAGGAGGGAAGCCTCGCGAGGGAGGCGGATGACGGCCTTCGCATGATGCCCGTTCGCGGGAGGTCACGGGGGTCCTTCCCGCCGTATATGTCGATCCCGCGCGCCACGGCGCTTAGCGTACCAAGCGGCAAAGCCCGGGCTGAATCGCGATCGACGGCGTCTCCCAGACTCGCCACCATATGGTGGCGATGCACTGGCGGCACCGCTGCCCGAGTCACGTAGTCCGACCAGCACGCGTACGACGAGGTCAAGGGCCTCTTGGTCTCGGCGTGTTCTTGTGTTGAAAGACTGCCAGTCCTCTGCGGGTCGGTGGACCCGCGGGCGAGCCGCATGCGAAGCTCCCGCTATGATCGACGAACAAACGCTCGACGAGAAGCTCGCGCCGCAACGCTTTGTCGATGACTTCGTGTGGGCCGCGCGCGCTCTGCGCGCTCAGCCGAGCGTGGCGATGGTCTCGGCGGCGCTGTGGGTCGTTCCCGTCGTCGTGAGCTGGGCGCGCACGGTGAACCCCTACTTCGTGCTCGCCTGGCTTGTCATCACGCCAATCTACTTCGGTTGGTTCGGCGCGGAGCGGCTGTTCTTCCTCCGTCAACGTGAGGAGAAGAAGACTACGTTGCGCGAGCTCGTTGTCGCCGCACGGCTATACGCGGGGAGGTTCTTCCGGCTCGGCGTCTTGGTGTCACTCGGATTGATTCCCGTTTGGTTGATATTCATTGCAACGCTGCAGTACCACTCGCCGACGCACAGCTCCCTCGGGACCAGCCAACGAATCATGACGATCGCGTCGATCGTCCTGATCGACCTCGTGCTCACGTTTGTGCCGTCGGCGCTCGTCTTCACGACGCGCTCCACGCGTGAGGCGCTGCGGATTGGCTGGTCAATGATTCGCGAAACCTGGCCGCGGAGCGGCCTTTATGTGCTGTGTCCGCCTCTCGCGCTGAATGTGCTGAGCACGATCTACCCGACGCATACCCAAGCCTTGCAAATCGCGAAGATGGTCGGTGTGTCGCTGCTCGCGCTCGTGGCCAAGGGCGCAACAGCGGCGTTTTATCTGCGCGAGCGTTCCGCGTCGCTGGACCTGCCGTCGAGCCCGGCTCCCTGAGATCGCGCGCAGGCGACGTCGCGCGCGTAGCGCGCGAACGAATCGCTCGGGTACGACGGTGACGGCGCGGGTCCCGTCGGCGGCATCGCGCCGCTCGGACAAGACAGATCGCCGCGCGCGCAGGCGGGGACGGGCTTCGCTCGGTTCGTTGCGGTGCCGAGCACTCTGTTGCAGTAGCCGGGCAGCGCGCGCGACAGGCCGGGGAAACGCCCGCCCGCGCCACCTTTGCGGTGACAGCTGAAGCAGACGCTGTCGGCGTGCGACGACGGTCCTGGTCCGGGATTCTCCGGCCACGCGCGACGCAGCTCTGAATCGAATGCCGGCACGATGGGATCGGGCCACTGGACGGGGAACCAGTACTGCCGTGACGGCAAGTGCGTCGCGCCGCCCCAGCGGTTCGTGCTGGCGCCAAGGATGTCGGTGGCTGTTCCCGGGTGATTGACGAACGCGTTCTCGCCCGCGTGACAGTCGGAGCAAACGCCTTCGTTGTTGCTGCCGGAGACGCCGTTGCGCAATCCGGCGCCGCCCACCCAGCGCGGACCGGACGTCTGCGCGCGACCGGGCTGCGTCGACGCGATCGTCACGGCGCCGCCGCGCAGAGGCAGGACGAGGTGGTCGGTGAACGGAAAGCAACCGGGCGGACCTTTGCAAGAGTCGCCTTGGTCCCAGAAGCAAACCTTGCCGTTCGTTCCTTGGCAAATCACTCCGAAGAAGTCCGTCGCCCCGTTCTTGCGTCGTGCGTTCGCCACGCAGAGCCCCGGCGCGTGCTCCGCGGTGCTCACGTAGTAGAAGATCTCGCTGAGATCGGGCGAGTTGAACGACTGAGCTTCGCCGTCGGGCACGCGGCTCGCGTTGCCGTCGGCCTGCGAGAGCTGACCGCTTCGGTGCCATTGACCCGTGACACACCCCGCGCCGGCGCAACGCGGATCGGGCGCGCCACCGAATACAGGCGGCGACGGGACGCCTCGCTTCTCACAGAGCGCGGCGTAGTCGCTGCCCGCCGACTCCGTGAGCTCGGCGCGCGCGTCGCTGCCGAAGGCGAGCCAGACGACGAGCGCGACGGTGGCGCAGCGCCCGACGAGTGCGATGTGTTCCATCGCGCCGCGCGCGAAAGCCACGGGTGACGCCTAGAGGCCGTCGGGCGCGCGCCCGTTCTGCTCGGAGAACGTCGGGAACTGCGTCCACGTGGCGTCCGCGCCCATCGCGAACATACCGGGCGACGTGAAGGGGGCCGGCGCGCATGGACCGGCGGGCGCGCCGCCGAAGACGGTGGGCAGCATGCGGGCGCTGCTGAGCGCCGTGGCGCGCACCTCACCGTTTGGATCGAGAGACGCGCTCATGATGAGGGCTCCCGCGCACGTGTCGGCGTAGTTGGGGCAATAGAAGGCTGGCGTCGTGCAGCCCGCGTCGGCGAAGAAGCCGGAGTCGAAGGTGAGGCCGATGCTCGTGGGGACGCAACGCAGGAGTCCCTCCGGCGTACGGATCGGGTTGCAGGTCGTGTTGGCGACGGAATCGATGTACCGGGCATGCGCACCCTGGATCACGGCGGTGTCGAGCTCCGACCAGAGGACGGTCGCCGGCAGCGTCACGACCTGACCGTCATCATCCGCGAGACCACGCAGGCGGAGCCGCCCGGTGCCCTTGGCCAGCCAGGGTTGCGATGGCATGTTGACGTCGCCGTTGCCGATGAGCAAGCCGGCCTCGAAGAAGCCGTTGGGACCGTCGGCCGTCGACCCGAGCGGGACCCCGATGCATCCATGGCCCGAATGCGTGACGGGGCCGTTCCACTGGGGACCGACGGCGACACCGCCCCCAAGAAACGGGGGATCCTCGCAGGCGTGCACGAGCCAGACGGGCTTTCCAGCGCATTGCGAGCCTTCGACGCCGACGGGCATCGGTGTCGGCACCTGGCAAAAGACTTGATCGATGTTTGCGACCAGCCCGCAGGATCGGCTCCATTGCTCGTCGAAGAGATCGGTCGTGAAGCGCGACCCGTCGGGCGCCTCGACCATCTTCACGCGCGCCCGCTGCCCGATACGCGGGCCGTCGACCGCCGTTCCCGTCACCCAGCGGTCGGGCGTCTGGACATCGACGACCGTCATCTCGCCGAGCCCGTAGCCAGGGCTTGGCGCGGGCGTGATCGCCGCGCACGACGTTCCGCCGAAGTGAGGCGCGCCCGCCGTGAGCGACTTCAAGGTGCCGACGACGTATCGGTTCGGCGCGCACGCGACGCGCGGCAGGGGCAACGCCGTGGGGCGGTCAGTCCACGACCCGCCGACGCCGCTCAGAGCGGTCGTGTAGATGCGCTTGGTGCAGGCCGCGTCGGAGAACCACGCCGTCTGCGTGAACGTCGCGAGCGCGATCGGCAAGCAACGGAGCTGACCAGTCTCGTCGGGGAGAAATTGGCAGTGAACCTTCTCTTGTTGATCGAAGATCCCCATGATCAGCGGATCGGTGCCGTCAGCTTCGACCTGCCACGGCACGAGGCGCGTGGCCGCGCCGATTTCCGTGGACGCGTCCGACGCTCCGACGCCTGCGTCCGAACCACTGGCGCCTGCCGCGGCGTTGGTCGCGCCAGCTGCGCCGTCGCTGCTCCTCCCGCCGTTGCCCGTCGACGGCGCCGATCCGCCTTGTCCCGCGGTCGCGCTCGCGCCACTCCCGCCGGCGCCAGGTGACAAAGCCCCATGTCCCGATCCGCAGCCCGCGACGACGACGACACTGACCGTGAGCACCCACCGCATGCTGGAATAGTGCCCCTTCGGGGATTTTCGGTCTCGATCAAAGTCGTTCGTTGAGCCCGTCCCGCGTCAATTCGCCGCAGGGGGCCCGCGGCTCACGACGTCGAGAAAAAAAGCGCGAGGAGTGTCTCCTTTCGACGGGCGCGGATCGTCAGGAGAGCAGAAGGCTGAACGCCCCAAGTGGGGCGGGGCCCACCCGTGAGAAGGAGATTCAGATGAAGGACTTCATGTTCATTTACCGCAACCCCGAGTCGACGTGGATGGAGACGGCGACGCCCGAGCAGATCAAGGACGTCATGGCCCAGTGGGGCGCCTGGATGAGCGCGCTGGGCGCGAAGGGGCAGCTCGTCGCGGGCGGCTCGCCGCTCGAGCGCGGCGGCCGGCGGCTTCACAAGGACGGCGTCCTCACCGACATGACGGCGGCCGAGCTCAAGGAGCTCGTCACGGGGTACTCGATCGTCAAGGCGGAGAGCTATGAGCAGGCCGCCGCGCTCGCGCGCGAGTGTCCGATCTTCCGCGACCCGCGCGCCAGCGTCGAGATCCGCGTCGTCGCGGCGATGTGAGCGGGCCTCACGGCTGGCCGAGGAGCCGCTCCACCTGTACGAGCATCGACTGGTGCTCGTGCGGGGCGCCGCCCAGGCGCCGCGACTCCTCGGCGTAGCGGTTCGCCGCATCGCGGTCGCCCAGCATCGCCGACAGGTGCGCGAGCACGGCGGCCGGCAAGTGTGACGCGCGCAGGGCGCTGCTCTTTCGCAGCGCTTCGACGCGCGTCATGGCGCCGCGCGGGTCGCCCGCATAGCCGAGGGCGACGGCGCGGTTGAGATCCGCGACGGGCGAGCCCGTCGTCTCGACGAGCTCGTCATAGAGCGTGACGATCGCGGCCCAGTTCGTCGCGGCGAACGTCGTCGCGAGGCAGTGCTGCTCGGCGATGTGCGCTTCGACGAGAAACCTCCCCGACGCGCCCGGCGGTGCCGCGGCGGCGACGGCGAGCAGCCTCCGCGCGGCCGTGATTTGCGCGGCGTCCCAGCGCGTCCTGTCTTGCTGATCGAGCGAGACGTTGTGCCCGTCGGCGTCGAGGCGCGCCCCGGCGCGCGCGAGGTGGAGCTGCATGAGCGCGAGCAGTCCGAACGTGTCTCGGTTGACGACGCGCGGCTCGGCGACGAGGAGGCTCGACAGGTGAATCGCCTCGCGGCACAGCGACAGGTTCATGGGCGCCGCGCTCTCGGAGCTGTAGAAGCCTTCGTTGAAGAGCAGATAAAGCACGGTGTGCACCGTGTCCATGGCGTGGGGAAGCCGCTCGGCAGAGGGGAACTCGAACGCGTGGCCCTCGAGCCGCTCGCGCGTGCGCAGCAGCCGCTTCTTGATCGTCGCCTCGGGCAAGAGCAGCGCGCGCGAGATCGCCGTCAGGCTGAAGCCGCACAACGCGCGCAGCATGAGCGGCAACCGATTTTCGGGCGACAGATCGGCGCCCGTGCACATGAAGATCATGCGCAGCTGGTGATCCTTGATGCGCGTCTCGGCGAACTCCTGCTCGATGGCGTAGGCGCGCGTCCAGCCGCTCTCGAGCTGGTCGGCGAGATCGTCGGAGAAGCGGCGTTGCGTGCGCTGGCCGCGGATGACGTCGATGGCCTGGTTCTTGGCCGCCGCCATGATCCACGCCGCCGGATTCTCGGGCGCGCCCGTCTCCCGCCAGGTGACCACCGCCTTCCGGAAGGCCTCCTGCAGCACGTCCTCCGCGAGCCCGAGATTGCGCGGACCGAACAGGCGCACGAGCACGGCGAGGATGCGCGACGCCTGCTCTGCGTAGAGCTTCTCGATGATCGCGTCGCTTTCGTTCATGTCGGCGCCCCAGGACGAGCTTCGGCGCCAAAGCTAACCCGGCGGCGCCGACCCGACGAGCCCGCCGTGGTGTCGGCCTTCGTCGCGTGCGCGGATGAGGGCGGTGGCTTGGTTCGGCGCTAAGCTAGCGGCGGCGGCGCCAACGGCGCACGCGGAGGCGGCACGCGTTGACGAACAAGAGCTCAGCGAGACTCGACGGCACGGACCTCGGACCGCTGCCGGTGCTCGCCCTCGTCGCGCTGGTTGGCGTCGTTGCTTCGTGCAGCTCTTCGGGCGCGGCTTCGCGAGACGCGGCTTCGGAAGACGCGGCTTCGCGAGACGCGGCACGAGACGCCGCTTCGCAAGACGCCGTGTCGCCGGACGCCGCTTTGCCGACGGACTGTTCGTCCGGGCGTTGCATCATCACGCTCGCCCAGGGACAAAAAGTTCCTTACGGTCTCGCGGTCGACGGGAAGAACGTCTACTGGACGAACAAGTACGGCGGCCAGGTGAGGTCGGTGCCGCTGGGCGGGGGAACCCCGACGACGATCGCTTCGGCGCAAGACGCGCCGTACGCCGTCGCCGTCAACGCCACGGGCGTCTACTGGACGAACTTCGACGACCCAGGCGCCGTGATGTCGGCGCCGCTCGACGGCGGCGCACCGA
>DATAZS010000281.1:0-3292 GCA_036271915.1 Polyangia bacterium | reverse complement strand
ACGAGCGACGTATACGTGAGGCCTTCGTCTGGGCACGTCGAGCCCACGACGGCGACCACGACGTTTCCACTGACGGTGCCGGGAACCTGGCAACCCTGGTCGTCGACGACGATGACCTGATCGTCGCTTCCGCCGGAAAGAAACTTAACGAAGCCCGTGACTGAGAATGGCGCGGGCGTTGCGGCGACGCATTGGAGTGAGCCGACGCCCGACATGTAGCTCCAAACACCGAGGAATTGCGCGGCCGGATTGGTCGCCGCGTCCGGCATCGCCGCCACCTCGGCGACGGACGCGTCCGCCGACGAGTCGATGTCCGGCCCACCGGGCTCCTTCAAAGGTGTGCCGGAGCTGGGGTCGCACCCGACGAGGGCGCCCCAAAGAGTGGCCGCGATGGTGGCATTGACGAGCTTGCTCATGGATATCTCCGAGGGAACGAGTTCCGATGCCTGAGAGCGCCGGGGTGCCGCGACCAACGGCCGCGACGTGGTCCGGTTCTCGGTCGGCCGCTCGCGCGGTTGCGTGGCCGGGAATTCCGATGATGATTCCGGCCTGATCTGGCCATCATGAGGGCGATGAGTCCCCGTATGTCCTCCCTCGGTCGTCTCCTGGTCGTCGCCGCTGTCGGCCTGTCAGCGTGTGGAAAAGGCGCCTCGGGCACGCCTGGCTCGGGCGGCGCGGCCGGGGTCGACGTCGCGCCGATCGACGCCGCCGTGGGCGGAGGCGGTGGGACGACCGGCGGCGCGGGTGTCACGCCCACGGCTGACCAGGATGGGGGCGCCGCCGGTCAATCGTCGAATGACACGTCGAGCGCCGGTGGCGGCGCCGGAGCGGCGGGGCACGACGCCGGAGCGGCGCGCGACGGCGGAGCCGCCGATCTACCGACCGCGACGTTGGACGACAGCCTGCGCAAACGCGTCGCGGGCGGAATGGTGCCGCTGCAGACCTGGTACGACGCGACGACGGGCCTTTGGGACACGAACGATTGGTGGACGAGCGCGAACCAGCTCGAGACGGTGATCGACGAGGCGCGCGAGACGGGCGACACGACGTACTTCGACGACATCGACACGACGTTCGTGAAGAACCAGTCGAGCAACTTCGATCGCTTCGGCTACTACGACGACGACGGCTGGTTCGCCGTGGCCTGGATCAAGGCGTACGACCTCACGCACCAGCAGAAGTACCTCGACATGGCGAAGACGATCTTCACGCGCATGACGGGCGGCTGGGACGACAAGTGCGGCGGCGGCATCTACTGGGCCTCGACCGAGGCGGGCTCGAACGGCCGTGCCAACAAGAACGCCATCCCGAACTCGCTGTTCTTGCAGGCCGGCGCGAAGCTGCACCAGCGCACGCCGGGCGACACGGGCGCGGGCAGTTACCTCGACTGGGCCCAGCGCGAGTGGGCGTGGTTCAAGGGCACGGGGATGCTCACCTCGAAGAACCTCGTCGTCGACACGCTCGACGGTCTGACGACGTGCAAGCCCACGGGGCCGACGTTCACGTACAACCAGGGCGTCCTCATGGGCGGCCTCGTCGATCTCGCGGCGGCAACAGGCGACACGACGTTGCTCGATCAGGCCGAGTCGATCGCGCACGCCACGATGACGATGATGGCGACATCGACCGGCATCCTGAAGGAGGCGCCGTGCGGCGGCGACATCTGCGTGCAGTTCAAGGGCGTGTTCATGCGTGACCTCGCGCTCTTGTACCGGGCGCGTCCCGCGGCCGATCTGCAGACGTACATGCGGAAGCAGAGCGATCAGCTGTGGAACTCGAACCGAAACGCGCAGAGTCAGTTCGGCTACGAGTGGGATCTGCCGTTCGACAAGGCGACGGCGGCGCGGCAGAGCTCGGCGCTCGATGCGCTCGTCGCCGCGGTCGTCTCGTCGGAGCCGAACGTCGCGCTCGGATCCTCGGCGACGGCGTCGGCCTCGTGCAGCGCCGCCGAAGGAGCGAGCAACGCCGTCGACGGCAGCTCGCGCTGGGACAGCAAGTGGTGCGCACCCGGCGCCGGTGACCAAACGCTGACCGTCGATCTGGGCGTGGCGCGCGCCGTCGTGGGATTCCGTGTGCGGCACGCCGGAGCGGGCGGCGAGAACAGCGCCTGGAACACGCGTGACTTCGAGATCGCGACGAGCGCCGACGGCCAGACGTGGACCGACGCCGTCGTCGTGAGGGGCAACACGGCCGACGTCACGACGCACGGGATTCCCTCGACGACGGCGCGCTACGCGCGTCTGCACGTCACGACGGCGCAGACGGCGTCCGACACAATGGCGACGCGCATCTACGAGCTCGAGATCTTCGGCGTCGGTCTATAAAGGACCGCGCGAGGCGCGAGCTACTGCGTCGTCGCGAGCGTCTTCTGATCGATGCAGGTGCCGGTGCCGCCATCGTTGGCCTGGCAGACGCCGGTCCCTGGCGTCACGCAGCGAAGGGCCGAGCAAATCCCGGCCGTGCAGCCTTGCTTCGTCCACTTCGCCACGAGCTCGTCGAGGCGGGCCGTCGTCTCGACATGCGTGTCGCAGGACGAGCAGGCGATGGCGTTCGGGACGGCCGTCTGGCACTGCGCGACGCGTGAAAGGGGGCTGCATGTCCGCGCCTCTTTGAGCGCGTTCGTGTATTCGACCTTGAGCGTCGCGCAGTCCTCGAGGGGCGCGTCGACGCTCGCGTCCTGTGAAGCGGCGCCCGCCGTCCCCGTGGCGCCGCCCGCGCCCGCGTCGCCGTGACCACCAGCGCCCGCCGTGCCGGTGCTCCCAGCCGTTCCCGTCGTGCTCGCGCCCGCGGTTCCCGTGGCGCCTGCCGTACCCGTCGCGCCCGCCACGCCTGTTCCCGCAGTACCCGACGCGCCTGCGCCGCCGGTCTTGCCGGCTGATCCCGGCGACCCGCCGTGTCCGGCTCCTCCATCAATCGAAGTCACCGATACGCTTCCACACGCCGCGGCCAGCGAACACAGCACAGCGGTCAAGACAAGGGCGCGCATGGCCGAATCCTACGTTGCTGCCGGCTGCGGGCGCAAACGTATGACGCGGCAATTCAAGGTCCGCGCAGGGCCGTCACACACCAACTCGCCGCCGAGAGCAAAACACCCCGCGGCGTCGCGTGAGGTTTCAACGTCGTCGCGAGCGCGCGCTCGATCGCCGGTCGCTGCGCGACGCCGTGCTCCTTCGCTTCGCGGACGATCTCGCCCGCGGGGCCGATCGAGAGTTGAAATGCCACGGCGTCCTCGACGGTCTCGCCGACGGTCATCTGCGCGTTGACCGGCTCGATCTCGACGTCGCGCCAGCCC
>DATAZS010000280.1:0-2704 GCA_036271915.1 Polyangia bacterium | reverse complement strand
CCAGCGCTCGCTGACGCGCTCCCACACGGGATCGATCTCGTCCCACGTCTCGGGGTACTTCCCGCGTAGCCACGCCCGCTCGGCGGGGCCCGGCACGACGAGATCGAACCAGACCGACGCGCGGTACGCGTACGCGCTCGCGTACACCATGTGGTGGTAGCGATCGAGCGCGCTCTCGAAGATCGACCAGTACCACGGCCGCTCGAGCCCGACCTCCTCGAGCATGCGCAGGTACTGGTCGACGATCCACTCCTGCATGAACTCCTTGAACGACGTCGTGCGGCTCTCGACGGGCGTGAGGTAGTCGATCGCGAAGCCCGTGACGACGGCGAACAGCTGGAAGCTGCGCCAGAACCACTTGTCACAGAGCTCCTGCGCGTAGGCGCGGTCATGGCGCACGAGCACCTCGAGCACGGGGCCGCCCGCCTGCGAGTGGCGCGCCTCGTCGCTCTGGATGCTGTTGACCATCTTCTCGAACATCTTGTCGCCCACGCGGTGCGCGAGCGCCGACAGGCCGACGAACTGCAGGTTCGTGAAGCCGGTCTCGAAGACGAAGTTCGTCGCGACGGCGAACTCGATGGCGTTCGATCCGAGCAGCATCTCGTCGACGAGGTGGCGCGCCGCGATCGCGACCCAGTTGTTCGAGTGATAAAAGCGGTGCGTCCAGTCGAACTGCGCGTCGGCGCGCACGAACTCGTGCATGAGCATGAGCGGGATCTGCGTGTGGCGGAACTCGTCGAGCGCGCCGAAGAGGGCCGTCGTGCGCCAGGCGCTCGCGCGGCCGAAGCGCGCGGCGCGCAGGTTGCCGACGACGGCCGAGAACTCGGCGAGCGGCAACGTCGCCGCGTGCAGCTTGAGGGCGTTCTGCCACTCGACGGGCAGCTTCGCGTAGTCCTCGACCTTGCCGACGACGTCGCGCACGGCGTAGACGGCGGCGTCCTTCTCGGTCTGCGTCGCGACGTAGTCGGCGTACGTCGTGCGGAAGGGCTCGTCCCACGCCGCCCACGCCTCGCGGGGCAACCAGGGCCGGCCCGCGAGCGCCTCGGGAAACGCGTCCTCGGGGCGCACGTACGTCAGCTCCCAGTCGAGGTCGCGTCCGAGGTCTAGCCACTGATCGCGCTTCAACATGGCGTCGCCGGCTGCATTGTAGACCTTTGCGGCGCTTTGCTTCAACGAACGCCCGCCGCCGGGGCACGAAGAAGAGCGTTCCCCCGCGGACACGCACGGGCGGCTTGTGGGACAAGCGCCACTCGTTGTACACAGGGGATTCACGTTCCCGAGGCTCGAGTCTCAGTCCGTCCACTCTGCACGGCCCGCCAAGAGGAGCGAACATGAACAGCAAGTCGCCGCGTTTTCGCCACGTCGTCGTCTCCAGCTCTTTGGCCCTGACGTTCGCGTATGTCCTCGCTGGAGGCGCGTGCGGCGGAGGTGGCAGCGGCGGCAGCGCCGGGCACGCGGGCGGCACCGCTGGCGCGCTCGGCACGGCTGGCGCGCAGGCGACGGCTGGCGCGCAGGGCACGGCCGGAGCCGGGACGGCTGGCACGCTCGGGACGGCTGGCGCGCAGGCGACAGCAGGCGCACAGGGCACGGCGGGCGCTGCGGCCGCCAACACGCCCGAGGGGCAGTGTGATCAGTTCGTAACGACATTCTGCAAACGGCTCAACGAATGTGAGCCCTCGGACGGCGGCACCGATTCGTCCTGCGAGGCCTTGTTCCAGGTCGGCTTCCGTTGCGCGGGCGCGACGTCGACGGCGTTCCCGACGTGCATCAGCGACGTCGCGGGGTTGTCTTGCGCGGGCTTGTTCGATCCGACGAACGGGTTCCAGGCGCCGGCCTCTTGCACGACGCCGCTCGACATCCCGATCACGGACGCTCAGAACAAGTGCCTCGATCTGGTCGACGTGCTGTGCGATCCCACCGAGATCTGCAACAACGTCACGCCGACCGACGTGACCGACTTCGAGTCCTGCGAGGACGAGGGTGTCCAGGATCTGGGGTGCTTGTTCGTGACGGGCGAGTCGACGACGTACCCCACGTGCATCAGGGATCTTTGCTCGACGTCGGCGGACGCCGGCACGGATCCCGACGCCGGGGTCACGACTCCCCTGTCCTGCAACAACGTGCTGACGTTCCCGCCCGGCACGACCGGCACGACGACGCCCTGACGGCGCGCGCACGCGCGCCCACCGTCGTGTTTACCGGCCCAGCGCTGATTGGAAACCCGTCGGCAATGAAGGTCGACTAGAGTCGTGCGTTCGCACCCTCATGGGCATTCAAGTCTTCCTTCATCACAAGACCGTCTACTCGTATGACAAGCCGGTCCAGCTGGGACCGCACATCGTGCGCCTGCGTCCCGCGCCGCACTGCCGGACGCCCATCCGCGCCTACTCGCTGAAGGTGCGCCCCGAGGGGACCTTCCTCAACTGGCAGCAGGATCCCTTCGGTAACTACCAGGCGCGGCTCGTGTTCCTGGAGGAGGTGCGATCGTTCGAGGTCGAGGTCGAGCTCGTCGCCGAGATGACGGCCATCAACCCGTTCGACTTCTTCGTCGACGACGCGGCCGGCGAGTATCCATTCAAGTACGACGCCGAGCTGCGCGCCGAGCTCGCGCCCTATCTGCAGCTCGGCCCGGGCGGCGACAAGCTCGCGGCGTTCGTGCGCGGCGTCGAGTACGACCTCGCGAAGAAGGGGCGGCGCACGCTCG
>DATAZS010000279.1:0-9462 GCA_036271915.1 Polyangia bacterium | reverse complement strand
CCGCCTTGTCGCAGATCGGGCAGTCGATGGGGTGGTTCACGAGCGTGAACTCGAGCATCTGGCGGCGCACGTCGAGCACGCGCGGCGACGCCGTCGTCACCTCCATCTTGTCGGCGACGGGCGTGTAGCACGACGGCACGGGCTTGGGCTGGCCCTTGACGTCGACGAGGCACTGGCGGCACACGGCCGGCGACGAGAGGCCGGCGTGATAACAGAAGAACGGCACGTTCGCGCCCGCGGCGTTGCACGCCTCGAGCAGCACGGTGCCCTTGGCGACCTGCTGGACCTTGCCGTCGATCGTGACGGTCACGGTCTCGGTGGCCGACGGCGGCGGCGGCGGGTTCGTGAACGGCAGCAGACGATCGTCACTCATCGGTCGCACTCTCCGCCGATCATGTTCATGAGGCCAAAGGTCGGGACGATGTCGGCGATGAACAGTCCCTTGAGCAGCGTGGGGAGGATCGACGTCGCCGCGAAGCACGGCGGGCGCACGCGGCACTTCCAGGGGCGGCCTGTGCCGTCGGACACGAGGTAGAAGCCGAGCTCGCCGTTGCCGGCCTCGGTGTACGAGTACACCTCGCCCGGCGGGACGTGGATGCCGTCCATGATGAGCTTGAAGTGGGCGATCATCGCCTCGATCGAGTTGTAGGTCTCGCTCTTGGGCGGCAGCGAGATGCGCGGATCGTTCAGCAGGTGCGAGCCCGCGGGCAGCTGCTCGAGCGCCTGCTCGAGGATGCGCATCGACTGTTTGATCTCTTCGACGCGCACGGCGTAGCGGTCGAAGTTGTCGCCGACCGAGCCCACGGGCACGTCGAAGTCGAAGCGATCGTAGACGAGGTAGGGCGCGTCCTTGCGCACGTCGTAGGCGAGGCCCGTCGAGCGCGCCACGGGGCCCGTGATGCCGTACTGCATGCAGTCGGCCTGCGTGATGACGCCGATGCCGTCGAGGCGATCGCGGAAGATGCGGTTGCGATCGAGCAGCTTCGCGACGTCGACGAGCACGTCGTTCGTGCGCGCGAGGATGTCGCGGAGCTTGTCGGCGAAGCCGGCCGGCAGGTCCCACGCGCAGCCGCCGATGCGCATGTAGCTCACCGTGAGGCGCGCGCCGCAGACCTCTTCGAGCAGCTCGAACAGCCACTCGCGCGCCTTCAACATATAGAGGAAGGGCGTGAACGCGCCGAGCTCCATGGCGGAGGCGCCGAGGCACGTCATGTGGTCGGTGATGCGCGAGATCTCGCCCACGATGACGCGGATGAACTGCGCGCGCTCGGGGATGAGGCTCGTGATGCCCATGAGCTTCTCGACGGCCATGGCGTAGCCGACGTTGTTGAGCATGGGCGAGACGTAGTTGAGACGATCGGTGTACGGGAAAACCTGCGACCAGGTCGCGAACTCCGACTCCTTCTCGAAGCAGCGGTGCAGGTAGCCGATCTGCACGTCGGCCGACGAGATCTTCTCGCCCTCGACCTCGAGCACCATGCGCACGGTGCCGTGCATGGCCGGGTGCGAGGGGCCCATGTTGAGCGGCAACGGCTCGGTGGGCAGCTCGGGCGCGTCGAAGTCCGTCGGCTCCTGAATCCCCAGAACGACCCGCCGGGTTTGCGGCGGCGCTAGCGTGTTGTCCAAAACGATCGGCTCCTCATCAACATTGACGACGACTGTTCAGTCGACCGAGTTCGGCTGGCGGCGCACGAGGGGCTGCCGCTTCTCTTTCGGATAGTCCTTGCGCAGCGGGTGCCCGACGAACTCGGGGTACATGAGGATGCGGCGCAGATCCGGGTGGCCCTTGAAGCGCACGCCGTACAGATCGTAGGCCTCGCGCTCGAACCAGTTCGCGCCCGCCCACACGGAGCAGAGCGACTCGACGGTCGGCTCTTCTTCCGTGACGCCGGCGTACAAGCGAACGCGGTGCTTGAGGCTCACCGAGTAGACGTGGAGCACGACGTCGAAGCGCGGCTCGGTCGAGAAGCGATCGACGACCGTGAGGTCGATGAACATCTCCATCTTCGTGGCCGGGTCGTCGCGCAGGAAGGTCGCGACGGCGATCCACGCGTCGCGACGCACGCGCGCCCACTCGTCGCCGTGCTGCGCGCCCGTCTCGAGGAGCTCGCCGCCCGTGAACTGCGCCTTCAGACGATCGATGACGTTCTGAGACATCAGCCTTCGCCTTTGCCCGGCGTCTCGCCGCCCGGGAGGTGCGCCGTGCGCGGCTTGATGGCCGTGAGCGGCACGTCGTAGCCCGCGCCGCCCTTGGCCTCTGCCTTCAGCATGACCTGGCTGTGGCCCTCACCGCGCTGGATGCGGTCCTGAAGGAGAATCAGCGCGTCGAGCACTTGTTCCGGGCGCGGCGGGCAGCCGGGGATGTAGACGTCGACCGGCACGACCTGATCGGCGCCCGGCATCGTCGAGTAGTTCTGGTAGAAGCCGCCCGTCGAGGCGCACACGCCGAAGGCGATGACCCACTTCGGCTCGCACATCTGATCGTAGATGCGGCGCAGGGCCGGCCCCTGCCGCTCGGTGATCGTGCCGACGATGATGAGGAGATCAGCCTGGCGCGGAGAGAAGCGCGGGAACTCGGCACCGAAGCGCGCGATGTCGTACTTCGGCGCGGCGACGGACATGTACTCCATGCCGCAGCACGCGGTGACGAAGGGGTACGAGAACAGCGAGAACTTGCGCGCCCAGTTGACGGCGTCGGCGACCTTGCCCGTATAAACGTCGAGGCCCATTTCTACTCCCACCCGACGGCGCGCTTGCGCCAGACGTAGGCGAGCGCGACGATCAGGATGCTCATGAACACGAGGATCTCGGAGATCCCGAAGAACGAGACGCCGCCCGTGCAGACGCCGTTCGAGACGCTGCCCAGGCACGACAGCGCCTTGTAGCGCAGCGCCCACGGGTACAGGAACGCCGTCTCGATGTCGAACACGAGGAACACGATCGCGACCTGGTAGAACTTGACCTCGAAGCGCGTGCGCGGGCTGCCGATGACCTCGGAGCCGCACTCGTACGGGTAGTCCTTCGCGCGCGTCGGGCGATGCGGACCGAGGTACTTCGCGGCGGCGGTCAGCAGCAGCGCGAAGCCCACGCCGCCGAAAATCATGAGGGCCGCTGGGATGTAGTCAGACGACATTTGTTCCGTTCGCTTGCCGCAGCCTAAGGCGCCACGGTTGCTCGCGATTTATATGTGGTGCCTGCGCGCGAGTCAATGCGAACGACGGCGTGGAACGAAGGCTCAGAAGAAGCCGCCCATCCCGGCGAGGATGCCGAGGTTCGTCGCTTTCATGGGGTTGTCAGGGACGGGGATCGGGTTGCCGCTCAGCGACGACGAGCCGCCGAGGCCGAGATCGAGGATCGGGGCGGCGGTCACGAACAGATGAGGCGCGACCGTGAGCACCAAGGGAACCTCGATCGTGAGGGCATAGAGGTTCGTGGTCGCCGTTTCCGTCACGGTCCCTGACCCCGTGCTGGACGCCTCCTTATACTCGTCCGTGAAGTGGGCCAGCGTCAGCCCGACGCGCGGCCAGAGGCTGGCGACGCGGGACAGGGGGATCGCGTATCCGACGCGCGGCGCGAGCAGGACGCCCGAAACGACATCACCGTTGACCGAGTTGTTGTTGTACGCGTCAGAGAGCCGGAAGTAGCTCACCGACGCGCCGAGGCTCAGGTTTCGCACGACGAACCAGTCGAACCCGACGCGAGGCAGAGAGTAGATCGTGCGGTCGCCGCTCCCGTTCCCGAGCAGCGAGAACGAGTTGAACGTCTCCGTGTTGTCGATGCCATTCATGGTCGTCGTCGTCTCGGCGTGGACGAACCCGAACAGGCGCTCCGCCGAGATCGCGAAGCCATGCGCGCGGCCGAAGGCCGGTTCCTGGGCCTGTTCGTCGGCGCGCGCGCTCCCGCTCGCGAGCAGTGACAGCGTGGCGATCACGAATGCCCCCGTGCTGACTCTCTTCATGGCTCCTCCCACTGTTTTGCGATTGGCAACACGAAGGGCGACCCACGCGCAAGAGCGAACGTCCAAAGTGCGGCAGACTGTCGCAGGACCGCCGATTGACTTCGGCGCGTCCGGTTTCTATATCTAGACGCCACATGCGCCCGGCCAAACTGCTCTGGTCCGCCGTGCGCGCGGGCGTTCTCGTCGCGCTGCTCGCCACGCCCGCCTGCGCGAAGACGCCGCCCGAGGCTCAATCGGCGCCCGCGGCCTCGGCGCCCTCGACCGTGGCGCAAGGAACTGCCGCGCAGGACCTGACGCCGCCGTCCGGCATCGACGTCTCAAAGCTCGACGACTTCCAGCGCAAGGTCTTCTTCCGCATCGTCAACAACGAGCCCTCGGTCTGCGGGCAGGCGCAGAGCCTCATCGCGTCGGCCAAAAAGGATTGCCGCCGCTCGTTCAATGCCATGCGCTACGTCGGCAAGCTCGTCGAGCAGGGCTTCACGGACTCCGAGGTGTCCGAGGCCATCGGCAAGCGCTACCGCGCGACCGACGTCAAGACGATCGACGTCGCGCAGGCGCCCATGAAGGGCAGCCCTTCGGCGAAGGTGACGCTCGTCGAGTTCGCGGACTACGAGTGCCCGCACTGCAAGCGGCTGCAGCCGGTGCTGCGCCAGATCGTCGAAGAGTTCCCCAACGACGTGAAGGTCTACTTCAAGAACTACCCGCTGCCGCAGCACACGAACGCGCGCCTCGCCGCCGAGGCCGCCGTCGCCGCCAACAAGCAGGGCAAGTTCTGGGTCTACCAAGACAAGATCTGGGAGCACCAGGACGAGCTGTCGCCCGCCGAGATCGAGAAGCTGGCCAAGGAGGCCGGCCTCGACGTCGCGAAGTTCCGCGCCGACCTCGCGTCGGACGCCGTCAAGGCGCGCGTGCAGAAGGATCGCGAGGACGGCGAGAAGCTGGGCCTGCAGGCGACTCCGACCGTCTACATCGACGGGCGCGAGTACACGGATCCGAAGGACACGGAGAGCCTGCGCGAATGGATCAAGGAAGAGCTGGCGCGGTAGGGCTCGCGCTGCTCGCGCTCGTCGGCTGCGCGACGGCGGGCGGCGAGGCGAGCGGCGGCGGGTCGAGCAACGGTTCGCAGATTGGCGCGCCGGCGCCCGCGATCCGCGTCGAGTCGATGTCGGGCAAGGCGCTCGCGCTCGAAGATTATCGCGGCAAGGTCGTGCTACTCGACGTCTGGGCGTCGTGGTGCGGCCCCTGCAAACAGGAGCTGCCCATGCTCGACGACATGGCGAAGCGCCTGCGCGGAGACGGCATCGAGGTCCTCGCCGTCTCCGTCGATCAGGAGCGCGCGAACGTCGTGAAGTTCCTCAAGGCGCGCCCGCGCTGGTCGCTCACGATCGCGCACGATCCGAAGGGCGAGATCGCCGATCGACTCTCGCCTGAGAAGATGCCGACGTCGTACGTCATCGATCGCGAGGGCGTCGTCCGCTACGTCAACAGCGGGTTCGAGCCGTCCGACGCCGCCGTCATCGAGCGCCGGCTCGTCGAAACCGCGCGGCGTTAAAGGCCGCTACTTGGCGCGCTCGGGGCGCTCGGCGCCGATGTCGAGGCCGAGGCGATCGCGCGTGGGACGGCGATCACCGACGGCGCGGTGACCCTTGTGATCGACGCCGCTCACGGTCGCGCTCGGTTCGCCTTTCATTTTGACTTGTGCGCTCGAGGTCTCGACGCCAGGGCGGGCCGCGCCTGTCTCATGCAGCGGGTGGCTGTTCGACAGCAGCAGGAACGTCGTCGCGGTCGCGAGCGCGCCCAGGATGGCGCCCGTGAGCAGCGAACGCTGCTGCGGCGAGTCGTGCCCCGCGGCGCGCGCGAACTCACGTAGACGCTCGAGCCACGTCGAAGGCGGCGGGCCCGCCGCGACGAGCCGCCGGTGCAACTGCGCCGCGAACTCGCGCTCGTCCACGGGCGCGTCGCCGTCGCCCGCGCGCACAGCGTCGAGCGCCTCCCGCACGACGACGGGCAGCGCGCGCTGCGAGGGGGTGGGGGAGTCGGCGCTCATGCGGGTTCCGTTCGCTTCGTTCTGACGAGATCGGCCGCCGTCGAGTTCCCCGCGCCCGCGGGCTCGACCGCCGGCGTCACGGCCGGGTCGCCGCCGAGCGCGCGTCGCAGGTGCTCACGCCCGCGCGACAGGCGGGACTTCACCGTGCCGAGGGGCGCGCGCTCGATGGCCGCGATCTCCTCGTACGTGAGCCCTTCGATGTCGTAGAGCACGAGCGTGGAGCGGAAGTCCGCGGGAATGTTCCCGAGCGCGTCCCACACCTGGCGCCGCAGCTCTTCGCGCTCGAGGCGTCGATCGGCGCGCGGCGCGTCCGGATCGGTCGTGGGATCGCCGTCGACGCCGCCCGCGTCGAGCGGCCGCTCGGCGGCGCGCTCGCGGCCCGCGCGGCTGCGCGCGTCGTCGAGGTAGACGTTGCGCACGATCGCGTAGAGCCACGTCGAGAACGACGATTGAAACCGGTAGCCGCCGATCGAGCGGTAGACCTTGAGCAGCGCGTCCTGCGCGAGATCGTCGGCGGCCTCGTGGCTGCGCGTGAAGGCGCGCGCGAAGCGGCGCACGAGCGGGACATGCTCGGCGATGAGGCGCTCGAACGCCGCGACGTCACCCTGCTGGGCACGGCGCGCGAGGTCTTCGACGTCTTCGGACTTCATGTGGCCTGCTAGGAAACGGGTGGTCCGTCCCCGCGCACGAGGATCGTGTCGCGCGCGAGCCGCGGATCCTTATCGACGTGATCGAGGTTGTAATGAAGCCCGCGGCTCTCGGGCCGCCGGCGCGCGCACTCGATGATGAGATCGGCGCAGAGCGCCAGGTTGCGCAGCTCGAGCAGGTCGCCGTTGATGGCGACGTTCCAGTAGTATTCACGGATCTCGGAGCGGATGAGCTCGATGCGTCGCGCCGCGCGCTCGAGGCGCCGGTCGCTGCGCACGATGCCGACGTAGTTCCACATGAGGCGCCGGATCTCGTCCCAGTTCTGGCTCACGACGACGGCCTCGTCGGACGCGACGGCCTCGCCCGCGTACCACGGCGCGACGTGCGCCGGGCGCGCCGACGTCGCGCCGCGCACGCCCTCGGCCGCGCGCGCCGCGTACACCATGGCCTCGAGCAGCGAGTTCGAGGCGAGGCGACACGCGCCGTGCAGGCCCGTCATCGACACCTCGCCGATCGCGTACAGGTTGGGCACGGACGAGCGGCCGTTCTCGTCGACGACGACGCCGCCGCCGCAGTAGTGCGCCGCGGGCACGACGGGGATGGGCATCGTGCGCATGTCGATGCCGAGCTCGAGGCAGCGCTTGTGGATCATGGGGAAGCGCTCGACGAGGAACTCCGGCGACAGGTGCGTCATGTCGAGCGCGACGTGATCGTCGCCCGTGCGCTTGAGCTCGCTGTCGATGGCGCGCGAGACGACGTCGCGCGGCGCGAGATCCTTCATGGCGTGATAGCGCGCCATGAACGCCGTGCCGTCGCGCAGGCGCAAGACGCCGCCCTCGCCGCGCAGCGCTTCGGAGATGAGGAACGACTTCGCCTGCGGGTGATAGAGGCACGTCGGGTGGAACTGGAAGAACTCCATGTTCGCGACCTTGGCGCCCACGCGGTACGCCATCGCGATGCCGTCGCCCGTCGCGACGTCGGGGTTCGTCGTGTAGAGGTAGACCTTGCCCGCGCCGCCCGTCGCGAGCACGGTCGCGCGCGCGACGGCCGTCTTGACCTCGCCCGTCGTCTGATCGAGCAGGTACGCGCCGAACACGGCGTTGGGCCCGCCGTACTTCGCGGCCGTCAGCAGATCGACGGCCATGTGATTGGGCAACAGCGTGATGCGATCTGCGCGCTCGGCGACGCGCGCGAGCAGCGCCTCTTGAATGGCCCAGCCCGTGCTGTCCTTCGCGTGCACGATCCGGCGCGCCGTGTGGCCGCCCTCTCGGCCGAGCTCGAAGTGGCCCTCGGCGTCGCGATCGAAGGGCACGCCCAGCTCGTCGGCGAGGCGGCGAATGTGCGCGGGCGCCTCGCGCACGCACAGCTCGACGGCGTCCTCGTGGCAGAGGCCGTCGCCCGTGACCAACGTGTCGGCGCGGTGCGCCTCGAGGCGATCGCCGGGACCGAGCACGCCCGCGACGCCGCCCTGCGCGTAGGCCGTGTTGGCGTCGGTGGGCGCGCGCTTCGTGACGACGACCACGCGCCCGTGCTCCGACGCGCGCAGCGCGAAGTACAGGCCCGCGAGCCCCGATCCGATCACGAGGTAATCCGTCTCCAACATCGCGTTCAATCTACTCGAAACCGAGCGGCGCGGCGGCCACGTGAACGCGCGTCGAACGCGTCGCCGACCAAAAGGCTGTGTTACGATCCGCGCTCATCGTGCGAAATCGGATCCTCCTCGCGTTCGTGTGTGCGGCGACCTCGTCGCCGGCGCTCGCGTTCGCGGGCACGCTGTGGTCGCGCGAGCGCGCGGGCGGCGTGGTCGAGTTCACGAACCGCGCGCCGAAGGATCCGGCGAAGTGGAAGGTCATCTCGAGGACGGGGCCGGGCAAGGCGGCGGCGCTGCGCGGGACGACCGACCTCGTGCCGGCGCGCGACACGTCGCCCGCGCGGTACTCGCGCTACGACCAGGATCTGCGCGACCAGCAGGCGTTCTACGGCATCCCCGACGCGCTCATGCGCGCCGTCATCAAGACGGAGAGCGACTTCGATCCGGGCGTCGTGTCGAGCGCGGGCGCGCAGGGGCTCATGCAGCTCATGCCCGACACGGCGCGCTTGATGGGCGTCACCGATCCGTTCGACGCGCGGCAGAGCATCATGGGCGGCGCGCGCTACCTGCAGCTCCTCGCGCGGAGGTTCTGCAAGCAGGTGACGCCCGCGGGCACCGTCTGTTCGCCCGAAGAGAAGGTGAAGATCGTCGCGGCGTACAACGCTGGGCCGGGCGCCGTGGAAAAGTTCGGCGGTGTCCCTCCGTACGAGACGACCCAGCGCTACGTCGCCGACGTCATGCGGCGCTACGACGAGCTCGGCGGCCGCCTTTCGGGCGCGGGGCAGGCGCCGTGAGCGCGCCGAAGACGCCGACCGGCGAGGTCGCGCGGGACGCGAAGGTCAACGTCAATGTCGACGACGAGCGCTCCTTGGGCCACCTCGCGACGGCGGGTGAGCTGGTCTCGGGCGGACGGTTTCGCGAGGCCGAGGTCGAGGTGCTGCGCGCGCTGTCGGGGCTGCCGACCGACCTGCGCGCGCTGAACTTGCTCGCGCTCGTGCGCATCAAGCTGGGGCGCCTCGAGGAGGCCCGAGCGACGTACCGCGAGATCGTTTCGGTCGCGCCCAACGACGCGACGCCGCGCCGGCACCTGGGCTTGCTCGCGCTCAAGCTCGAGCGTCCCGCCGAGGCGATCTCCGATCTCGAGATGGCGGCGCGCCTCGCGCCCGGCGATCAACAGGCGTGGAGCTACCTCGGGTACGCGTATGCGAAGACGGGCGA